>JARFRI010000368.1 GCA_029287335.1 Phycisphaera sp.
CCGGACCGATCTCAAAGTCCGCTGGTGCGGGCGACATCACTTGCGGCACAGGCGGTCCGCCCGGGAAATTCGAGATATTAGGGTAATCGATGCTGAGCAGGATCTGGTTGTTGTTGTTGATATCAACCGCGCGGGAAGCCGACCCGCGATAGGTCCCCAGGTCCGTCATGCCCTCGTTGAGCGTCCACTTAAACGCGTTGGTTCTGCCGCTGTTGTAGGTATCCAGGTCTGACCAACCGACGACTGTGCGGTGATCGTTGATGGCTGTGGCGGAACTGCTCAGGTTGATCGTGCCAATGTCGTGATTGCCGAGGTGGCCCAGTCCAAGCATCGCGCCGGAGCCGGGCATGTTGTAACGGATGAATGCCTCTTCGCCCGGGGTATGGATCGAGCTACCCACGACATCGCCGTGGATGTTGACATCGTTGGCCAAGCTGTAGCCACTGCCCCGGTACGTCGGGTCCAATGCGCCGACGTTGTAGACATTTTCGCCATCGTAATAGTAGCCACGGACACCGATGAACTCGTCATCTTCGTAGTAAAAGACCGAGCCGACCCACTGCCCGTTCTCATTGATCGCGGTCGCGTTGTCGAAGCGGATATCGGCACCATAAAGATTCTCGACGCTGTTGGGGATCTGCCCAGCGTTATTGATATCCACCGGCGTGCCTGAATCAGCTCCTAGAGACAAATCAACGATCTCAATTCCATCGCTCGCCAATGCCACAGCCGGGCATAACGCCAGGCCGAGGCCAAATGAAATAAGTCTTCGTGTGCTGGTCCGAACAATTTTATTCTTTGTCATCTGTACTACCTAAATCACTGACAAGTAACTCATCGGACGCTGGTTCTCATGATGCTGCTGAGGATTCGTTTCTCACGATGAATGCCATATCAACCACAAGGCGAATCCTCATTCCTGCGAAACTTATAGATGTTGAATGGCTAGACCGAAATCACGAGAACAGGTTATTTCTAACCCTCGATCGAAAACGGTCATGAATAGTGCTAACCAAATATGGTTGTGATTACTTGTTTTGTTTAATCACAACTAACTGTTATGGTCAGTTTTGAACTAATTTTCTGTGAGAGAATTGCGCACACGAATATGAATAATCGGTAAGTTCGACTTTCTCCCTTTTGATTTTCTCACGCCGCGAGTCTTGCGAGGTGGCAGGCGAGGCGTCGGGTTTTTCGGCTCCCCCTGCCTGCCGCGCTGTCCCGTCAGCGGCTCGACAGCTACGACCCGCAACGGGCGGTTGGGGGTCTTGTGCATGCGGCCGACGGTGTCGGCTAGGCGCATCGAAGTCGTCTTGCCGTAGAGCGTCAGTTCCTGCGGTTTAAAACGACGTTGCAGCATCTGATCGGGGCTATCCAGGCGCTGGCTACGGATGCGCGGCCGGCCGTTGGTCCCGGGCCTGCGTGGCGGCGGCGGGGGGCGAAGACCCAGCCGGTGACGAGGGTGGTGAAGTTATTGAAGCTGGGCGTGGACATCGCCGCGGCCAGGGGTTGCATGAGGTGGATGAAAGAAGTTACAAGATACATCGCGAGCCTGCGTGCTCGATGGGAAAGGTGTCGATAACCATCTCATAGGCAAGGGGGCTCGCGATTGTTCAGGGGAAGAAAAGGGCGAAAGTCGAAATCAGGGTTAATCAGTTGCCTGATCAGGCAAGTCTTTAACCTTTGGACGGCGTGTACGGCGCGTGCTGGCGGGGATCAAGTCACGCATGAACTCCAACTTGCCAAAACACAGCAGGCGATCTTCCGATTCAAGCACACGAGACGCTTTCGGGTTTGGGATCACCGTTGTGCCGCGATAAAGCGTCAATACGTTGATATCTTTATCCCGTAAGCCGGACTCGGTAATCGTTTGGCCGACGTACATCGAACCCTTGGGGATGTGTAGCTCTGAGACGCCGTAGCCCGAGCTCACCGTCAGGCGTTGGCGGATATCCAGCTCTGGAAAATCGACCTGGGCTGCGATGTAGTCAACAATCGCGCCAGCGATGTCGAGTTGTGTACACCCCTCGATACCCTCAAGGCCCGGCGAAGAGTTGACCTCCATAATCTGCGGGCCATCCGAGCTTTCGAGCATATCGACGCCCGCCACGCGTAGACCCATGATCTGTGCGGCACGGACTGCGGTCTTGGCATAGGTCTCATCGAGTTCGACCTGCTCAGTCATGCCGCCGCGGTGGACGTTGCTGCGGAACTCCTGGCCCTGAGCGACGCGTCGCATCGCGGCGACAACGCGATCACCAATCACAAACGCGCGGATATCTTTGCCCTTGCTCTCGGCAACGAATTTCTGGATCAAAACATTCTGCTTCTGGCTTTGCAAGAGTTCGATGATCGCTTCGGCAGACTTGACGGTCTCGGCCAGCAGCACGCCGATGCCCTGTGTCCCTTCAAGCAGCTTGATCACGACCGGCGCGCCGCCAACACGCTCGATCGACGGCAGCACATCCTTCTTGTCACGGACAAAGGTGGTCTGTGGGATACCGATCTCGTGTTTACTGAGGATCTGCAGGCTGCGCAGCTTGTCACGGGAGTTGGAGATGCCGATCGATGAGTTGGCGCTGAAGACATCCATCTGCTCGAACTGTCGGATAACTGCCGTGCCATAGAAAGTGATAGAGTTGCCAATCCTTGGGAGGACCGCGTCGTAGTGACTCAGCTTCTTCTGACGGTAGTACAGGTCCGGATTGCTTTGCTCAAGGTCGATTGCAAACTTGAGTGTGTTCAAGATTTTGACGCGGTGACCACGCTTCTCGGCGGCTTCCCGGAGACGTCTCGAACTATAGCAGTTGGGGCTGCAAGATAAAATGCCTAACTTCATATCGATCCGTTCTTCCCAGGTTTCTGCTTACCTATGTGATAGGCGACTGATGACTATTGCATTTCAGTCTATCACGCTCGCTTAACCCACGCGCGTTATAAGAACAATGCTCGTGTGCCCTTCGGACTGATTGTCATATTTGTAACGGTCGTATCGTGAATGGTTTGCTCGGTTATGGCTGCGTGTCCAGAGGGCTCGCGGTGATGTGCTCGATTTCGATGATCGCCGTGTGGTAGGCCAGCGCCGCCTCAAGTTGCATGCTTTGCAATTCAAGTAGTGATCGCTCGGCGTCAAGCGTCGTGAGGTATTCGGTTTGTCCCGCCTCGTACGCCTCACGCGTCGCTTCGTAGGCCGCGGCGGCTGCGGGGATGGCCGTGTCGCGCAAGGTCGCCAGCGTCTTTGCTCCCGCTTGGGCACGGC
>JARFRI010000386.1 GCA_029287335.1 Phycisphaera sp.
GTGCGGGTGTGGTGCATCTCGATGTCGCCTTGGAGCACGCGGAGGACATCGCGGGTCAAGTTGTCCTTGGCCTTCATCGCTGCGATGACTTGATCTTTGATGGTTTGCAATAAGGACATGGCTGGCTCCTGAGAATCGGTCAAAAGCCGATGATACGCGATCAACTGCGACAACGCGGCTGGGCCGTTATGATGTCCAATCCGTGGGCCCAAGTGCCGATGCGGATGACTTAAATCACTCAAGCAAAAGGAAGACCCGATGCAGCTTCAGGAAGCCGTTCAACTGATCCAAGCCAAGTTCGTCGCCGAGACCCAGGACAAGTCCGAGGGCCCGGAGATCGACGCCTACCACGAAGCCTTCGAGAAATACCCCGTGGTCATGGAGGTCGCCACCTACTGCTGGTCCGACCAGATCGTCCAGCAGAACTACGAGATGCGCAAGCAGCAGGCCGCAGCAGGCCAAGGCGGCACCCCGCCACAAGGCACCGCGTAAAACACCGCTCAAGTAACCCAAACAAAGCACCCCGCTTCAGCTGTGGGGTGCTTTTTTATCAGGGCCATCGCATCTGATTTGTCGATTACTGGGTGGCCGGGGACGAGTCCGCGAGCCCCCGGAACAAACCGCAGCCGATAAATAAAAGAGGGGTTTGTTCCGGGGGGTCGCAAAGCCTCCACCCCGGCCACCCATACAAATGAAACAGATGCGATCGCCCTGGCTTTTTTATGCGCAGGCTTTGAGATCAATTCCACTTGAGCTATTGTAAAGGTGAATCGAGCTGACCCGTTGACTCAAGGATTTCCGGAGGATCATCATGAAACATTTCCGAGGCTTATGGACGCTTGGTCTGTTGTCACTGCTGCTTTGTAGCTGGAGCGCCCCCGCGCAGACCTGGCAAAACGACCGCTACCACGTCTCCATGCAGACGCCCACCGACTGGCCAGCGATGAGCAAGGCCCTGCTCGCGCAGACCAACGCACAGATCAGCCACGTCACCGGCCGAGGCTTCATCGCCGGCTACGCGCTCAACGAGACCGACACCCTCGTGTTCCCCTACATGCTCGTTCAGTTCAAGCCCTACACCGCGCTGCCCGAGCAGGTCCGCCCCCAAGCCAAGCTCGATGAACGCGGCAGGCTCGAGCTGCTCTATGAAATGGTCGGCGCGTTTCAACAGCGCGGCCCGCTGCCCGAGACCATCGACACGCCCCAGTTCACTGACCGGTTCGGCAACGACATCGCAAGACTCACCCGGCTCGAAGACGACGGCCGATTCGACTTCACCGGCAAGATCCCCCACGAAGTCGGCCAGGACCCCATCCGATACCACACCCACGGCATCTTCGGCAAAGACGGCATCGCCATGGTCAGCGTCTTCACCATCGAAGACTTTTCCGGGCTGACATACGTCATTCAAAACGAGATGCGCACGCTGGCTTTCGATCAGGGCTTTGGCGGCGATGCTTTACCCGATGAGCCGGCGATACCCGAGGCGAACACCGAACCAATCGCGGAACCAACCGACCAGTCAACCCAACCCACTGAAGCCCAGCCAGCACCTGAAGTCGAAGAAACGACGGCCAAGCCGGAGGCTGACCCGGCCGTGAACGAGCCCGATGAGCCGATCGTGCCGCTCAACCCCGCCACGGGCCACGCCGACTCCACCGCACTGATCCTCATCCTCAGCCTGCTGGGTGCCGCGCTGTTCGCGGCCGCGTTGATTGCCTGGTTTGTGGCGCATCAAAAGGCACAGGCCCAACGCGAACGCAAACGCGCCCGGCTGGAACGCTTGCACGCCAACCAAAGCGCCGCACAAATCCCACCACAGCCGCGCCCCGCCCAGCCGCCTACGGCACAAGCACGCGGTAGTAACGATCGCCAAAGACGCGGAACGACCCGGTCGTGACGACGCCGTCGTCGATCATCTTGTCAATGTCGGCCATGTAGGTCGCGTCGCGGGTTTGCCCGGTGCCGTTGAAATGGATGCCCATGCCTGCACCGACCACATCATCGGTTTCGTTGTCCCAGACCCCGCCGATCGGCGAGCCACTCTGCCACTTGCCGACGTTGACATAGTCTTCCATGCCAGCGGGCACCGTGCCCGAGCCGCCGTCGGGCGGGAACGTGTCGTGATCGACCTCGTATCGGAGGATCCCCATTTCAAAGGCCCGCAGGTCTTGCGTGAAGGCGGCCTTGCGGGTGTCTTCGGTCGCGCTGGCGAAGCTTGGGATCACGATCGCGGCGAGGATGCCGAGGATGACCACGACGATCAGGATTTCCATCAGCGTAAAGCCGGGGCGCATGGCCGGTAGTCGAGTCTTCATCACACATCCTTTGGCCTCCGGTTGCGGGTTCAATCCAACCATCTGATTTAAGAAACGCAGATGCGAGGGGGATGAAGCGAGGACGACAAAGAAAAACCCGGCACATCACACTGTGCCGGGTCGATGGTTTGTAGTGATCAACAAGACTAGGAAATCAATTCGATGCGTCGCTGGGCCTCGCGCTTGCCGATGCCGCGGATGGCGGCCAGGGCCTCGCGTTGCTTGGTGCGGGGGGTCGATTCGCCCTTCTCCCACTTATAAATACTCAGCGGCGAGCAGCCCACGAGCTTGGCGTAATCCGCGGCGGAGAGGTCGAGCTTGGCACGATGCTTGGCCAGCCACTTGGGGCTGAAGCGCGCGGTCGATTCCGCCTCGGTGGTCCCGTCGGCCTTCTGGATGATCACCTTCGGCTCGGCGGGCTGTTCCAGACGCTGCTTTTCCTGCTTTTCCAAGAAGTTCAACCGACGATTCAACTCGGTGTTAATCCGTTTGAGCTCGGCGATATCGCGGCGTTGTTTGGCGACTTGTTTCTGCGTATCGCCCACTTGTGAACGGATTTCTTTGCGGGCTAAGCGCGCGATCTCTTCTTTTAAAACAGTACCAAGGTTGGGCATCGGATATCTCTTTGTAACAGGGAAAGGTAATGGTGAGTTGTCGCTCCCGGGAGGGAGATTGTAGCAATATCAATACATTGACGCGAGTAAAAAAGTTGATGTTGCTTCATTTCAATTCAGCGAAACCATCGTGATTCCCGAAAGCGATGATTCCAACATAATCGCGTCTTCCGTGTTAGCCTTACACCATGACCGAGCCGAACAACCACACAACGCCATTTTCGCCCTGGCGTGCTCGGCTGCACGAAGTCATTTTCGAGGCCGACGACCGCGCGGGCAAGCTGTTCGACACCGTGCTGATCATTGCGATCCTGATCAGCGTGATCGTGATTATCCTCGACTCGGTTCAAGCGATCCGCGAGAACTACCACGCGCTGTTCATTGGGCTTGAATGGTTCTTCACGATCCTGTTTTCGATTGAGTACGTGCTGCGGATCATCTGTGTGAAGAAGCCCTTGCGCTATATCTTCAGTTTCTACGGCATCGTGGACCTGCTCTCGATCCTGCCCAGCTATGTGGGGCTGTTCGTGCCGGGCGCGCAGAACCTGATGGTGATCCGGATGCTTCGGCTGCTGCGGATCTTCCGGGTGTTCAAGCTCGTACGCTTCCTCGGCGAGGCCGATGCGCTGAGGCATGCCTTCTATTCATCCCGCCACAAGATCGCGGTGTTCCTGACCACGATCCTGATCATCATCACGATCATGGCGGCGGTCATGCACGTCATCGAAACCAGAGCAGGCAACAGCGACTTCAACTCGATGCCCGCGGCGATGTACTGGGCGGTCGTGACGATGACGACCGTGGGCTACGGCGACATCACGCCGATCACCGTGATGGGCAAGTTTCTCTCGGCCGTGATGATGCTCATCGGCTACAGCATGATCATCGTGCCTGCGGGCATCTTGTCCGGCGAGATTGCTGTACAAGCTCAACGCCACGCACGCCGATCCACCACCCAGCACTGCCCAAGCTGCTCGCGTGACGGCCACGAGTACGACGCAACCTACTGCAAGTTCTGCGGCGAACACCTCAATCCTGAACACGCGGGCGATCAGCATTTAGACGATAGTTGATCGAGGGATTTCAATGTTTAGCGGGTGACGCGCAGCGTCCCGTTCAAACACATCTTTCACCATTCGCACGGGACGCTGCGCGTCGCCCGCTAAACGGAATATCAATCGCTTCCCCCGCTTCGCCGAGCTTTGATCTTTGATCGGTGCTTCTTTGCATCGAGCCGGCGTTGCCTGGCTCGGGCGGAGGGTTTGGTTTTCTTGCGGACCTTGGGCCGACGCATCGCTTCGATCAAGACTTCACGGAGACGGTCGATACAGGCCTTGCGGTTGGCGATCTGGCTTCGGCTGTCCCCGGCGCTGATCTGCAGGCCCTCCTGCGTCACGTAACGCGAGGCGATCACCTTGAGCCGATTCACCGCAGCGGCCGGCATCGCGTCGCGCAACGCACTGACCGGCACGGTCAGCGTCGCCCGGGAGTTGACC
>JARFRI010000400.1 GCA_029287335.1 Phycisphaera sp.
TGGCCGAAGGACTCGAAGCCGCGTCGGTTGAGCAGGCCGGTGAGTTGATCGCTGAGCGCGTCTTGGCGGGCGACGGCGAGTTGATCAACTTGCTCGGCCAGTTGCTTATCGAGCCGACTCACTTTTGCAGCCAACGAATAGGTATCACCCGCGACGCTCTGGATGAGCTGATTCACAAAGTCCTTGGGCATCTGCGAGGAGCCGCCCGCGGCTTTGCCCAGCAGCTTGAAGCGCTGCTTGACCTTGGCGAGTATGTCGTCGAGCGTCTCGAAGGATTCACTGAGGAATCGGGCGTGGACCGCGGCGAGGGTTTGAGACTGATCCTTGGTTGTTTTCTCGTCCAGGTGCGGCAGTAGGCCCGCGACGCGCGAGGGCATTTCCGAGAGCCAGGCCATGTCGTCGTCATTGAGCGACGCGTGGTGCCGACTGACTTGGAGGACGATGTCTGCTGGCGCGTTCCAGCTTTGCAGCATGACGGCACCAAGCTCGGCGTGGTCGATGCCGAAGTGGGCGCGTTCCAGTTCGATCCAGCTCGACTTGCCTTTTGAGCCAGCGAGCTTGTGCTTGAAGAAGTCAGGGTCGACCGCGAGCAGCACAGGCAGGGCGATGTCCTGGAGCAGGCCGAGGCTGTAGGCGCGATCGGCTTGTTCGGGGCTGATGGTTTCGGCGACAATTTTTGCGGCGACGGCCTTGAATGCGGCGGACGCCCACAGGCCACGGACGAGGTCTTGATCCACATCGAGCTGATCGACCATGAGCTGCATGGCCATGGTCAGCGCGATGGTGCGGGTCTGCTTGGCACCAAGGTGGCGGACGCAGCGGTCGATGGTGTCCATGCGGTGGATGGCGCTGGAGCCGGCCGAGTTGGCGACGCCGATGACCCGGGCCGAGAGGATCGGGCACTGGGCCAGGGCTTTGATGAGTTGATCGGGGTCGTTGCCGTCGGCCTGCATGACCTTGAGCACCGGGCCGGGGTTAAGCGACAGGCGACTGATCTGGCTGATCGTCTTCTCGCGGCGTGCTTTGCGTTGCTGCTGGTTGGCTTCAGACAATGATCGCTCCCCGATCCGCCCCGAACTAGTGCGAGGCACCTACACATTCATCCACCCCTACCCGTTACAAATCGGCGATTTAAACGCTGCAATTTAGCCAAAATCAATCACTTTGATCGGTCAAGCGGATATAATGGGACTATTGTGTCTTTTTACCAATCCCGTACCAAAATGATCGCTCCTGTCCTTCTCACGCTCCTATTCGGTGCGGGGATCGCGAGTTGCAGTGATGCCAATGAGCCAGCAGAGGCTGAAAAGCCCGCGACGCATACCCAATTGCCGCTAGCCACTGGGCACGGAGGTCCACTTCAGCCCAACCACCTCATCAACCCGCCGGATAACCCACGGGCAGCGCTGATCACAGCACTTGATGCTGGCCTACTCTCAGGCGACCTCTCCAAGAACGAGAAACTGAGTCTGATCCTGGATACCGCTGGCGTGCCCCAGGCCTCGCAGGTGCTTGTCTTTTCCAAGACCTCGTTGCAGCACCGACTGATCAGCCCAAGCAACCCGCGAGCGATCTACTTCAACGACAACTGCTACATCGGCTACGTCCCCGGCGGGATCATCGAATACGGCGACACGGACCCGGACCCCGCCGTCGGCAGCGGCCTGTTCGCCATCGATCTCCATCACAACGAAGCGGCCGAATTGAGGCAAGACAACTCCTGCCTGAGTTGTCACGAGGGCTCGCGGACCAACGGCCGAGTTGGCTTCTTCATCCGCTCGGTTTTTCCGGACCCCGAAGGCCACGTCATCACCTCCGCTGGCTCGACCAACGTCAGCCACGACACCCCAATCGCCAAGCGCTGGGGCGGGTGGTACGTCACCGGCAAATCCGGCAGCACACACCACCGCGGCAACCAAGTCACCATCGAGCACCCTGACGGCGACGCCTACCTCGACAACGCTCTGGGCTCTAACCTCAACGACCTCTCCCACCGCTTCAACGTCGCACGCTACCTGCAGCCCACCAGCGACATTGTCGCGTTGATGGTGCTTGAACACCAAGTGCAGTTGCACAACCTACTGACCCAAGGCAGCGCGGTTGTGCACGAGCAGTTTGAACGCAGCCGATCGCTGGCGGGTTATCTCGAAGAACCCTTTGAGCCAAATCAAAACGAAACGCTACAGCGGGTGATCCACTCCAATGCCGAGCGGATCGTCAAGCACCTGCTGTTTTGCGACGAGGTGGCGCTAACGGATCCGATCGTTGGCAGCGACCTGTTTCAAATACAGTTCCGCGCAAACCGCAAGGAGGACTCTCAAGGCCGATCGCTGAAGGACTTTGATCTGAAAACGCGGTTGTTCAAATACCGATGCAGCTACATGGTCTATAGTCGGGCCTTTGAACTGATGCACCCGCTGCTTAAAAACGCAGTGCTAGAGAAGCTTCAGGGCGTTCTCTCTGGCAAGGATCAAGACAAGGAATTCGGCCATCTATCGGAAGATGAACGCAAGCAAATCTGGCAGATACTCAGTGCTACGGCCGTGCTGTCAAAATAAGGACGACGTATGACACATCCCATGGTTCGATTGGCTGCCTGTCTATTGCTGCTGGCTTGCGCGTTGTTGGGCTCTTGTACTGCGCCTGTGGCTGACAAGAATGCCACCGCTGCACCACAGCCAGAAAAATCTCAGCCGCTGCCCAAGGTCTTGCTCATCGGTGACTCGATCAGCCAGGGTTACCGAGCGATCGTCGTTACCGAACTTGAGGACGAGGCCAACGTCACGCGCATCCCCGGCAACGGCGAATGGACGGGCACAGGCGTCAAGAAGATCGACGATTGGCTGGGCGACAACGACTGGGACGTCATCCACTTCAATTTTGGCCTGTGGGACATGTACGGTTGGCCGTACTACGACGAAGACCGCTCGCCACAGGCCTACGCGCAGCGGTTGGAACAGATCGTCGCCCGCCTAAAGCAAACAGACGCGACATTGATCTGGGCGACGACCACCCCGCCCTGCGCAGACAACGAGGTGTCGATGCGCGACCGCTTTAAGAAGCCGGGCGTCGTTACAGCCGAGGTTGAAAAGCAGTACCTTGATGCTGCCGAGCGCGTGATGCGGCGTCACAAGATCCAGATCAATGATCTCAACGCACTGGTCCGCGATGACATCGACACGCTACACACTGGCCCGGACAACGTACACTTCACCGGCAAGGGAAATACGCTGCTGGGCAAGCAGGTCGCCGAGGCAATTCGTTTGGCGATCAAGCGTCGCGGAGCGCGATGATAAACTAGCCAACCGTTGTCTTTGACAGCAGTTGGATACACAGCACGCCAGCCATGATCAGTATCATCCCCGTCATCGCCCAGAGGTCCGGGATCTGCTTATAGACCATGGCCGAGATGGCTGTGACGAGCAAGATCCCGACGCCACACCAGATCGCATAGGCGACGCCGACCTGCATGTCGCGTAGCGTGATCGATAAGCAATAAAACGCCAAGCAATAGCTGAGGACCACAATGATCGAAGCCACCGGCTTCGTAAACCCGTGGGTGGCTTTGAGCATGCTGGTCGCGACGACCTCGGCGACGATGGCGATGGCCAAATAGAGGTAGGGCATGCGGACAAGCATAACGACGAGATCGCGAACCGCTTGGGCAGCGATGGCTAGAAAAAACGGCAGACCGTCTGGCCTGCCGTTTCGTGTCGTATGGTTTTTTGATGCGATGCCTTAGCTCGCTGCTTCGACGCCCAGTTCTTTGGTGACCTGCTCGCACCAGTCTTTGATGCGTTGCTCGGTCAGCTCGGGCTGGCAGTCGTCGTCCAAGGCCAGGCCACAGAACTGGCCTTCGATGATGCCCTTGCTGGCTTCGAACTCGTGGGTTTCGGGGCTGGTGAAGCCGAGGTGTCCGATCGCGCCGCGTTCGAGCATCTTGAGGTAGACGATGCCGATGGCGTCCTGGTAGGTGTCGGGGTAGCCGGCCTGGTCACCGGTGCCGAAGAAGAGCACCTTCTTGCCGGTCAGGTCGACCTCGTCGAGCTGGTCGTAGACATCCTGCCAGTCGTACTGCAGTTCGCCGACGTCCCAGGTCGGGATGCCGCAGAACAGGACGTCGTAGTCTTCGAGGTCAGACGGCTCGATCTGGGAGACGTCTTCGAAGATTTCGAAGAAGTCTTCGCCGAGCTCATCTTTGATCTGCTCAGCGACAGCTTCGGTTTTTCCGGTACAGGTTCCGTAGAACAAAGCGATACGCATGGTGCTCTCCGCGTGTGTTTAAGTTGGTCGCGTGTTGGGTCCGATCTTCCGTGACCGGGTTTGGTGCAACCGAGAGATGATAGTCAGGCTGAGCGATGATCTCAACTCTCCGGCGTGTGATTTGGTCACCCTGAAATAAACGAATTAGTCCGACAGCGTCGAGATCTGCCGACCGCGGTAGTAGCGGAACGTGTCC
>JARFRI010000408.1 GCA_029287335.1 Phycisphaera sp.
ACGTGGGTGACCTTGTCGACGTCGATGCCGCGCGAGGCGATGTCGGTCGCGACCAGGACGGGCAGCTTGCCGGACTTAAAGGCGTCCAGCGCGCGTTGTCTGTTGTTCTGGGTCTTGTTGCCGTGGATGGCCTGGCTGTCGATGCCGCGCTCGCGGAGTTGGCGGACGAGCTTGTCGGCACCGTGCTTAGTGCGGGTGAACGCGATCGTGCGGTACATGCCCAGGTCGCTGTACAGCTTCGCGAAGAGGTCGGGCTTCAGCGATTTATCTGCAAAATAAACGGTTTGCTTGACACGGTCGGCCGCGGGCTTGTCCGGGGCGATCTCGATCTTCACCGGGTGGTGCAGCATCGAGTCGGCGAGCTTCTTGATCTCACGCGGCATGGTCGCGGAGAAGAAGAGCGTCTGGTGCTCGTCCGGGATCTTCGCGACGACTTTCTTGATGTCGTTGATGAAGCCCATGTCGAGCATGCGGTCGGCCTCGTCGAGCACGAGCACCTCGATGCGTGACAGATCGACGTGGCCCTGGTTCATGAGGTCCAGCAGTCGGCCGGGCGTGGCGATGAGGATGTCCAGGCCGTTGCGGAGCTTTTTGACCTGCGGGTTCTGGTTGACGCCGCCAAAGAGCACGGCACCGCGGACGGGCAGGTGCTTGCCGTAGGTCTGGAAGCCCTCGGCGATCTGGCCAGCGAGTTCGCGGGTCGGGGCGAGGACCAGGCAGCGTGGCTTGTTGGTCTGCTTGGCCTTTTTGTTGGCGAAGAGGTTGTGGAGGATGGGCAGCGCGAAGGCCGCGGTCTTGCCCGTGCCGGTCTGGGCACAGCCGAGCACGTCGTTACCTTCAAGGACGGCGGGGATGGCGCGTTCCTGGATGGGGGACGGCGTTTCGTAGCCGGAGTCGAAGACTGCGCGCAGGACGGGCGCGCAAAGGGGAAATTCATCAAATCGCATGCGTTTTCTTTCTGCAGTGCGGCCCAGGGATTGTGTCGCCAGCCGAAAGTGGCTGGTCGGTCCAAGGGCAGGGGGGACGCACCGAGAAGTTCGCAGACAGTCCGCGAGGAAATCATCCGATGCGCTGCAACTGTCGCTGGGGTCGTTGACCCGGCGGTTGCCGGTTTGCTTATCGACCAAAAGGAGGGAGTTGTCGCGAAGTTATAGCCACAACCGGGTCCAGAGTCAATTAACGATGAGGTTATCGCCGCTTGGGATGGTCAGGGCAGGGCTTACCCCTCGTACTGATCAATGTAGGCCACGTCCTCATCACTGAAGGCTCGCTTGCTGTAGCCACGTTTTTTGCCATCTTCCAACTCGAGTATGACTCTGCCGCGCGAGGCTTCAATGAACCTGGCCTTGAAGCTCTTGCCGTTGGTCCCGGTCCAATCACGCATCTGGTGGTCGATCGGCTCGGCAGGCTTGTTCTCTGAGTTGCTATCGCCCCCGCTGCTAGCCGAGCCACCTTGGTTCTTTTCGAGCAGTTGGACCATGGCCTTACCCAGGCCTTCGCCGACGTTCATGTAGGTCTGTACGTTGTTGCCGTAGTGCCCGCAAGAGCCGCCGCCCATGGAGAGCGGGTTGGCGTAGACGAAGCCGACCTTGCCCTTGAGTTCTTCATTGTCGCTTTTTGAAAGCGCGATGAGTGCATTGATCATCGCCCCGTCGGCCCCCTTGGCATCCAGCTTGGTTTCGCCCAGGGACGCCGCGACAAACAAAGCGTCAGGTGCGTCAAAGTCTTTACGCAACGACCGGATCAACTGGACGAGGTTTTGGCCGTAGCGGTTGTAGTGTGCGGGGTTGCCTTTTTCCTTGCAGCCCTGCCACCAGAAGAAGCCCTTCACTTCGTACTTTGTTGCGCCGGGATAGAATTTATCGAGGTTTTCGAGCACGTGCTTCGCCGAGGCAACATCGCCGTCGTACTGGCAGCCGGCGTACCAACCTTTAGACATATCGCCACCGGTATCGCCGCGGGGGTTGTCCGGCGTACCGCGGTAGCCGGGATGGAGCTTGCCGTCGTATTCGTAAGCCTCGGTGCCGGGCGGGAGGAGGTCCCAGCCGAGGCTGCGGTTGCCGATACAGCTCTTGAGGATCATGACCGGTGCGTCAGTGGCGTTGCCGAGGTGGTGACCGATGCCGATCTCCGGCCCGATCTTTTTCTGCTCGATGGTCATCCAGTTGTTCTGTTTGATGTCCCCAATTTTGTTGCCGGATGCCATGATGAATACGTTGCGAACATCCTTGCGGACCGTCCACGCGCCCGAATCGTCGACCAGGTAAGGGTATTTCTCTGCTGCCATGCCTTGCAATGGGGCTGTGTTACCGGAGCCGACCATGTTGGACTGGCCCATCAGGATGTAGACCTGTACGGGCTTGGACATGTCGGCCGGTTGGCCATCGGGGTCCGGCATTGCATCAGCATCCGCCGCAACGGGTTGGGCAAGCAAGACGAATAGCAAGACAAAGATGCTTGCCGATAATTGACGGGGTATGAAGTGTGGCATCGTAAGACTCCTCGACGACGTGGGATCAATGTGACATAGATGCGTACGCTAGATATAGATGGATGACGCGTTCGATACAGCTATCTTACAGGTCTCTCCAGTCCCCTCCAACCAGGCACAACACGCGCACAGCCGTGTTAAACGATAGGCTATGTTATGCGCTCGATTACGATGCTCTTTGGCCGATCGCCTTTTGTTCCGATCCAACACCACATGGACCGGGTGGGTCGTTGCGTTTCTAAAGGCCAGGCACTACTCGATGCCTACCTTGTCGGCGACCAGAAAACGGTCGAGCAATTGGCCCGCGAGATCGAGCATATCGAGGGCGAGGCGGACAAGATCAAACGCGATGTCGAGCAGCAGCTCCGCAGTGGTATCTTTATGGCGGTCGAGCGTGGTCGGCTTCGACAGGTCATCGTCGTGCAGGACTCGATCGCGGACAAGATGCAGAACTTGGCCAGGCTTACCACGCTGCGTGCCTGTGAAGAGCCCCCGGCCTTTGAAAAGACATTCCGCCAATTTGTCGAATTGAACATGAAGATCTTTTTGGCGATCCGTGGGGTGATCGATGAACTCGACCAGCTCCTTGAATCCGGAGCAGGGGACGTGCAAAAGGCCATCGCCCAGCACATCCAGCACGTCTCCAAACTCGAAGGCGACGCAGACGATCTGCAGCACCGTCTACTCAAAGAACTCTTCGCGGTCGAACATAAGATGACGCCCGGCAGCTTCTTTCTGTGGACCAAAATCTTCAAACAAGTCGGCGACATCGGCGACCGGAGCAACCGACTGGGTAACCGCTTGCGCAGCACGTTGCAGATCAAGTAACCCATACGATGACTTATTCATCAACCGACACGACGCAGTCGTCTCCGACAAAGTAGAGCTTCGTCTCGATCGATTGCAGTGATAAGCCGAGCATGACAGACAGTGCCTGGCGGTAGAGCCGGAGCTGGTCGGCGTAGCGTGCAACAGCCGCATCGATCGTCTGATCATCCACACGATCGGTCTTGTAGTCGACGAGCACGGCACGGGTGGGTTTGTTGTTTTCATGCCAAAGATGGACGCGGTCGAAGCTGCCGGTGACCAGGCGGCCGTCGAGCCGAGCCATGAAGCGGCGCTCGCGCCAGAGCGTGTCGGCACCGTTGCGTTGCAGAAGTGATTTAGCGGCAGGTTTGGTCAACGCATGCAACAACGATGTAGCGGTGTGGTCCACATCGATCCCGGCTGTACTGACCGATGCACCGGCTTGACGAAGCGTGTCCGCATCAGGCAAGTCATCATCGATAAACCCGACGCATTCGAGCATGGCGTGGATGATCGTGCCGTAGCGCTGGCCGGTGTTGGGCGTGATGCTCAACAGGTCGTTGGCGTTGACGCTGGCTTGGTTATGCAACTCGCTGGGGCTGGTCTTGACCCATGATCGCGACTGGTCCGCCCCACGTTCCACCAGCTTGATCGGCTCTTCAATGCCAGCAGTCGGCAAAGGCACCGCTATATGCTTGGGCGACGCGCTGCTCCACTGAGGCGTGCCCAGTTCGTAGAGGCATTCATCGCCATCAAAGCTCTCGCCATCATCGGCGCGGAGGGCCTGACGCAGGATCGCGGCGTATGACAAGTTGGTTAGACCTTTACTGCCGACCTTACCCTTCGCGCTTTGTTTTAACGGTCTGATCAACATGTGCAATGCCTGCCGGGCGCGTGTCATCGCGACATATAGCAGGCACAAATCTTCGGTGCGTTTCTCATGGGTCCGCTGAGCGTGGGCCTGTTCAAGGGCTGGCGTCAGGCCGACGAGCGCTTTAGGCAGTCGGCGATACACACCGCGCACTGGATCGATCGGCGAATCACGGTCCAGCACGATCAGATCGCGTTGATCTTGTGAAGAAAGCGTGCCATCCAAATCGGGCAGCACCACCGCATCGAACTCCAAACCCTTGCTCGCGTGGATCGTCATCACACGCACCGGTGCAGGCGAGGCGTCTTGCACTTTTGCGGCCTGGACCGACTGAACGAAGAAGCCTGGCCGAAGCGTTGGCCCGTCGTTGTCGTAGACTTGTGCTAACTCGAGTAACTGCATCAACCGAGTAAGCGAAGCGCGATCGCAACTTGGCGCGAGTTGCTCGACCCACTGCGCGATGACCGCGGTGTAGCCAGTATCCATCAACGAACGACGGATCTCCCGCGCAACCGCCTCGGGATTTTTGCCGGCCGTGAGTCCGAGGACTTCACCCATGGGCGAGTTGGTGGCATGGAATCGCGAGACACTGTCGCCGGGGTGGTCGGCGAACTGGATCGCGGCGAGCACCGCAGCGACGGCCGGGTTGTGCCCGATCGGATTGCCGCCCTCTTCCGCGGCAGGGACACCTAGCGAACGCAGGGCATGCATGAGGGTTTGGGCCTTGGCGCGGGAGCGCATCAGCACGCCGATGGTTTGGTTGGGCACCTGTTTGAGCAGGTCCTGGATGTATCCGGCGACGTAGTGCGCGTGCGCATCGGGCGGCGCGGCGACCTCGTCATCATCCGACTCGTTGTCGTTATCGTTTGATGCATCGTTCGCCGTGGTGTGCAGCACGGCATGGCCGGGCAGCGTCTGCTTGACCGCGTGATGCAGCTCGAAGCTGTCCTGCCACTGCTGCGCCGCGGGCTGGCAGTCAGACAACGCTGCATTGCCAATGAGATTCGTGAACACTTCGTTGACCGCATCGAGTACGACCTGCGACGAGCGGTAGCTGTCACTCAGTGTCATCGGCTCGACGCCGGGCAAGGCCTCGACCGCATCGAATAGTTCAGCACAGCCGCCCCGCCAACCGTAGATCGCCTGCTTCGTGTCGCCGACGCAGAACAGGCTTCGGCTGTCCTCGAAGTTGTCGGTGATCTGCTGGGCAAAAGGCTTGAGCACTTTCCACTGGCTTAGCGAGGTGTCTTGGAACTCATCGAGCAGGAGGTGGGTCACCTTCGCATCAAGGCGATAGCACAGCTCGTCCACACCCGCCTCGCCCATCGCCGGCAGACCCTCCGCCAAGACATGCGTCAGGTCGCTGAACAACAGCACGCGTTGGGCGTAGCGCGTATCACGATAGTGCCGATCAAACCATGCAAGCAGGTCATACGTCGCCAGGGTCTGGTCGGCCAAGGCGCGCAGACGGACCGATCGAGCGTGTACCGCCAGCGGAACGATCGCACGGTGCCAGTCTTCGGAAATCGGGGCGCGCGAATAGGCGTCGGCCTGCTCGTTGACCTTCACCACCAGGCCGTTGCTCATCACGCTGTCCCAGTGACCAATCTGTGCGTCTGCCAGTAGCTTCTCATACGTTTTCGCAAACGCCTTATGTGGTTCACCTTTATTCGTGACCGGCAGCGCCGAACGCATCGCATCAAGCTGCTCAATCGCTGCGCCAAGCAATTCTTGATCAAGCAACCCGCTGTCAGGCAGTTGATCCCACAGCGATCGATCCGGGTAGCTGCGGTAGACGTCGCCGAGGTCTTTGACGATGTGATCGATGGCTTCGGTCACGCTGCGCTGGGCGGTGTCGTGGTGCAGTCGGCGGAGCAACTCGATCAGCGTCAACATGCCCTCGTCGTTGCCGGCCTGCTCGCCGAGGACCGCATGGATCGCGTCGAAGCGCATCTGCTGCGCCAACGGCGAACCCTCATCGATCAGCCTTGGATCGGGCGGCAACCCCAAGTCCATCGCCAGCGCACGGGCAGCACGATTAAAGAAACTGTCGATCGTGCCCACCGCCAAGCGGTTGAGCCCATTGGTCATCGATCGCAGCATGGCCATGCAGTCCGATTGCGTTAGCTCGGGCATGTTCAATGCGTCGGCGATCTGCTGCCGACCTGTATCAGTCGCACATGCCGAGGCGAGTCGGCCGAGCACACGGGCCAGCACTTCGCCCGCAGCCTTGCGTGTAAAGGTCGTCGCGAGGATCTGCTGCGGCGGCTCTTGGCGAACTAGTAAATCAAGGTAACGCGTCGTGAGTTGATAGGTCTTGCCCGCGCCGGCCGAGGCACGCACGACCTGGTGGGGTAGCGAAGACATCGGTGGCTGACTCATCGCACACCTCCTGCCGAGGCCTGGATCAACGCCGCGCGGTCGGCGACCTCATCGGCGCAAACCCCGCCAAACCCGTCTTCATAAAGAGGCGGCTGCTTGGGCGGCCAGAACACCCCAGCTCGCACCTGACGGATGACAAAGTCCCGCTGGTCACGGGCCAACGCCAAGTCATCCGCATCCCATTGCGCTTGCTTAAAAAAGGTATCTGACACCTTTTTCGGGAGATTGATGTAACCGAGCTGCGCACTTGCATTGACGCCCAGTTTGTCCGCCAGGTCGAGGTACAGCGGCAACTGCAGATCAACCCACTGGCGTTGGCCGTCGATGGTTTTGAGATGTGTCCTGGTGGGGTCCTTCGCGGTGTCGCTGGTCTTGTAGTCGATGATGCGATGGCCATACTCGGGGTGGCGATCGATACGGTCGATCTGCCCACGGATCGTAAAGGGTTTGCCATCGACGACGACCTCGGCGAGGCGTGTCTTCTCCTCGTGCTCGATCCGCCAACCCTGTTCAATCATCTTCACGTGCTCAGCCGCATAAGCCTCAAGGCGATAGCGCAACTGCTCGCGCTGCACCAGGGCCGCGACCGGCGGGTCGTTGCCCAAGCGTTTGGTAAACGCAGCATCAAGCGCGCTGCCCAGCCGCTTGGCGATCGTGTCGCGCTTCGTGACTGCACGCAGATCATCCCCCGCCAGGATGCGTAGTGCCTCGTGTGCCAGCGTGCCGAACCAGCGTGCCGACAACTCGATCGCCTGATCGTTAAGCGCTTCAAGCTTGAGTACGTGCCGTAGGTAAAACCGGTACGGGCAGGCCAGGTAGTCCTTAAAAGCCGTGACGCGCATCGACGTGATCGGCACCTCCGGCAGGACGGGCATCGGCATCAAAAACCGGTCGTGCTTGCCCGGCATCAGCAGCATCGGCGCCAGCGTTTCGCCTTGTTCAGCAACGAAATCCGACACCCGGCGAACTAGCGTCTGGTCGTCAGCCTTCAACAGCAGCCGGCTGGGCAGCAACGGATCGCCCTCGATCGATCGCTTGCCAACAATGAGCTTCATCCCCTCACGCCAAGCGAGCATTGATGTCAACGCATACCCGTCACGTGCTAACCGGTGCGCATCGCCAGTAAGCCCCAGGCTCGCGCGGACCCCTTCCGAAAGCAGCGCACTGGTACGCGCCGGCTCGGGTACGTGCTGCTCGTTCATGCCGGCGATCACCAGCCGAGGCGCATCGTCCAATAGCAGTTCGAGGTAACCGACCAACTCGATCGCGGCCTCGCCGCCGGGGTCGGGGATCGTTTGGCTGCTGACCTGATTGATGGCCAGCGTGACCGCCTGCGTAAACGTGCAATGCGGCGCAAACGCGGGCTCGACCTCTGCGAGCATTTGCAACGCCTCGGCAATCTGCTCCAGCGCAACGACGATCGCACGGTCCTTCTCCGCATAGCGTTGCAGCCTCTGCTGGCCGTACACCTCGCGGAGCACCTGTGCGATCGCATCCGCCCATTCATGCAGCGGACGCAGTGCCCCGGCCTGCTCGGGGATCAACCGACAGGCCGATCGATAGACCTTCTGCATCGACTCGGCCTGCTTACCTAACCAACCACCCGTCGGTCGAGCCGCGAGGTGATCGGTCGCGTACTGATCCAACAGCGTCAGCCAAGGCCGGGTCGCCTCACCGGCCTGCTCCGCGATCCATGCCTCGGCATCGGGATGACGCAACAGATTCGCCAGCGCGTCGAAACGCATCCCGTTGGCATACACAGCGATCGCCTTGAGCAGTTGCACCGGACGAGCCATCCCCATCGGTCGCCCCGCCGCTGACCGCACCGGCAACCCCGCCAGCGCTAAGGTCCGCTCGATCGGCCCGGCCAATTTTGCATCGCCCATCCCGACCGTGATCTCATCAGCCGAGATTTCGCTCGCCTGCGACCACTGCCGTGCCGTATCCAGCACCGCCGCCGCCTGATCCTTTGGACCATCACAGATAACAATCGCGTCGTCATCGATATCAATGGTTCGCTGGGCCCAGTAAGCCTGATCCAATCCACCCAGCGCATCGAAACCCGCCGCATCGGTTGAGCTTGCCGCGATCAACGCAAATACTCTCGTTGTCAAACAACTCAACATCGCGGATAACGTCGGCTGCAGATCCGCTACGCCCAGCAGTACGACCCTCGCATCACATGCACATCGCCCCGCCTCGATCGCATCCAGCCGAGCACGGTGTCGATCAACCAATCCCAGTTCGGTTAACCGCGCTTCGTAGTGCTCGGCTAATTCGCTAAGCGCTGCCCAACGCTCCATGTCGCCAGGGTGCGTCGCGCGCTCGGGCACATCCGACAGCAACAACAGATGGCCACCGAGTTCGTCCGCTGCCTGGATCACCTGTTCGGCCAGCGCCCACCACCCCGGCCAATCATCCCGCCCCGGCGCCTCCGGCAGCACCGCGCCGATCAACGCGTCGTCCGCGTCACGCAAGACCCCCGACCAAACCAGCATCGACGCCAGCCGACCCGCCACCGGCTTGCCATCAACAGGCAGCAACCGATCCGCCAACCCCCCAAGCGTCACCACCCTCGGCGGAACCATTGCCCGACCCGCCGACCGCTGCGCCAGCAACTCCTCTAGCCGACGCTTGGCCCGGCCGCCGGGCACCACAATCAGCACATCCCCCAGGTCCAACGCCGACCCGCCCAACTCACGCAGCAGCCAATCTACCGCGGCATGCAGAGCCGGGCCTTTGCTGCCTAAGAACACATGCTCAACATGATCCATCGATCCCATCGCATTAGGGTAGCCATTTGGTGATTTAGCGAAGTGGCGATCTGGTGATTTAGTGAAGTGGTGAATTGGGTACAAGTCTGATTTGCTGAAGGTTGAGGTTTGAAGTGCCGAGCCCCTCGGGTTTGAAACTTCGCCAAATCGCCAGATCACTAAATCACCAAATCGCCAGATGCCTAGAATAGGTTCATGAGCACTTTAGAAGACCGTATTGCGCAGTGGGAACAGATGTGCCGAGAGGCCCCGGACGACATGTCCTTTTTTTCACTGGGAAACAGCTACAAAGAAGCCGAGCGTTGGGAAGACGCCGCCGACGCCTACGCCAAGGCGATCGAGCACAACGCCACGATGTCCCGCGCCTTCCACATGCAGGGCCAAGCCCTCATGAAACTGGACCGCAACGAAGAAGCCGGCCAAGTCCTGACCCAGGGCTACACCGTTGCTGCCGACCGCGGCGACGTCATGCCCCAGAAGTCCATGGCTGCCCTACTAGAGAAACTCGGCCTGCCCGTCCCCGAAACCGAAGACTTCGCCGCCAAGAAGAAAGCCGTCGAAGCCTCCGGCGACACCGTCCTGGACAAACGCACCGGCCAGGCCCAGGCCAAACTTGCCGACCCACCCATGCGCGGCCCCATCGGTGCCTACATCTACGCCAACTTCGGCCAAGACACCTGGACCGAATGGATCGGCATGGGCACCAAGGTTATCAACGAACTCCGTCTGGACTTCAGTAACCCCGCCCACCAGGAAACCTACGAGCAGCACATGCTCGAATGGCTGGGTATCACCCGCGAAGAGTGCGAAGCGGGCACTAAGGCCTAAAAGCCTCATTGCATCAACAAGATGATTGCACATGATTTAGCCGGTCCTTACACTGGCTCTTGTACTATTCGATCAACCTTCTTCCCGATGGGGTCCCAACATGTCTCGACTGATGAGTCGCTCGCTCTTGCTTTGTGTCGCTTTACTGCTCGCACTGCCCACCGCGGCCCAGACGTTGATCGAGAAGGTGCCCGCCAGTGCGGCGCTCTACGTCGGTTGGCGGGGGTCGACGGATATGGGGCCGGGCTATGAGGGCTCCAACCTGCAGGGCATGCTCAACGAGATCGGCCTGCTCGACGCGGTGCCCGAGCTCGTCGACCTCATCGATGACCTGGGACAAAAAGGCCGCATCGGAGAAGACGAAGCCCAGATGCTCGACATGGTTTCCACGCTGATGGCCTCGGCATGGGCCGAGGGCGGCGCGATGTACATGCTCCCGCCGGACCCGCAAGGCCCGCCGATCCCGCGCCTCTGCGTACTATGGAACAAGGGCGAACAACAAGCCCAACTCCGCGACGCGCTGAACAACGTCGTTGGCATGCTCAAAGAACAGCTCCCGACCTTCACCGGCGAACTTGACGGCACCATGTTCCTCTCCATCGGCTTCAACCCCGCCGATGCAAAGGTCGCCTCCCTGTCCGACTCGCCCCGCTTCAAGACCGCGGCCAAGCAAGTGCAAGGCGACGCGGCACTGATGCTCTACCTCGACGCTAAAGAGTGGATCGCGCAGATCGACTCGTTCACCACACAGATGCGCGAGCAAGCCGCCCAACAGCAGCGCCCCTTGCCCCCCTTCGTCCAACTCTGGCCAACGATTCGCGAAGCGACGGGCCTGAGCGGCGTCGACAGCCTGGCCATGACTGCTGGCATTCAAGACAAGAACTGGCACACCCAGCTCTTCGTCGGCGCACCGACGCCCCGCCGAGGCATCCTCTCGCTCATGGACAACGAGCCGATCAAGCCCGCGAGCCTGATGCACATCCCCAAGACTTCGACCTACGTGCAGGCCTTTTCGATGCAGCCCAGCCGCGTGCTGGACGTGACGATGGACGTCGCCGGCGCAGTCGATCCAAAGATCGTTAAGTCGATGCAGGACGCGCTCAAGGACGCCAGCGAAGAAGTCGGCTTCGACCTGGAAATGAAACTCATCCGTGGCATGGGACCGACGTGGACGCTCTATGTCGACCCAATGATCGCGGGCAACGGCTTCGCGTCGATTGTCCTCGTCAACGAACTACAAGACCCCAACTCCGTCGCACAGGCCATGGCCCAGCTCTCCAGCAAAGCCAATGTCGCCCTGGCCGAGGAAGACGAAGTCAAGGTCCGCTTCATCACCGAAGAAGTCGGCGGCGCCGCGGTCACCCACCTGGGCATCCCCTTCATCGCTCCGGCATGGACCGTCCACAAAGGCAAGCTCTACGTCTCGCTCTTCCCGCAAGCACTCGAAATGGCGATCGAACAATCCGGTAAGCCCGAAGACTCGATCCTCGCCAACGAAGCGTTCCAGACCGCGATGGCACGCTTCCTCGATCAACCCGCACCGGGCAAGGCGTTTGAAAGCCTCAAGCCCGTCATCGGCCTGTCCTTCGCCGACCTTCCAGAGACCGCGGCCGAGGGCTACGGCATGACCATGATGATCATGCAGATGATCACCGGCGGCTCCGAGATGCTCACCGGCGAACCCTCCTCCATGCGCATGCCCCCCGTCGGCAAGCTACTGCCCTACCTCGAAGTCTCCGGCGGTGTCACCCGCGTCGATGCCAACGGCCTGCACTTCCACTCCATCGAGCCCTTCCCCGGCGCCACCATCCTCAGCGCCTCCAAAGGCATGACCGCCGGTGCTGGCCTCACCGCACCGATGACCGTCGCCGTCCTCCTCCCCGCCCTCGGCTCGGCACGCGACGAAGCCCGCACCATGCAGACCCAGGTCCAGGCCCGGCAGATCAGCATGGCCAACTTCGCCTACGCCGCCGACCACAAAGGCATCTACGCCGACGACCTCGCGAAACTACAGGCATACATCGACGGCCCCGAACTGTTTATCTCCTCACGCTCAACCCGGGACAAGACCCTGCCCGCGAACTTCGACGAGTTGCCCGAAGCCCAACAAGCCAAGGCCATCCGCCAGAGCAGCTCTTACGTCCTCATCCCGCTGGGCAATCAAGACCAGGTGCAAAACCCCAGCGACACCATCATGCTCTTTGAACGGCCCGACGAAACCGACGCCGATGAACTGGCCGTCACCAGAGCCGACGGCTCCTCGACGATGATGCCCAAAGAAGAACTCGCCCAGACCCTGCAAAAACAGACCGGCCAATCCGTGCAACAACTCATCGACCGCCAGGAAAACCTCGGCCAGTAAAGCAAACAACACGAAACAAGCAAAAACCGCTCGTCACACGAAGGGCGGTTTTTCATCGCGGCCGTACGTTCTGCCATGGATATGCGTCTACCCAGCCAAGGAGCCTTGCCACCGATGCGTTTGAATGTCATCTTTCTTTTGTTGATCGTATTCTGCTCGTGCTGCGTTGTCAGTGATGTGCAGGCCGAGCCTCGGCCCAACATCGTGCTCATCATGGCCGACGACATGGGCTACGAGTGCGTCACCGCCAATGGTGGGACGAGCTATCAAACCCCGCACCTTGATGCACTGGCCAAACGGAGCGTGCGCTTCACTCACGCCTATTCACAACCCATCTGCACACCCAGCCGTGTACAGATCATGTCCGGCCTCTACAACAGCCGAAACTACCTCCGCTTCGGCGTCCTCGACCCCAAGACCACCACCTTCGCCAACCTCCTCCAAGAGGCTGGCTACGCGACCTGCGTGGTCGGCAAGTGGCAACTCGAAGGCGGGTTCGAAGGGCCAACCAACTTCGGCTTCGACGAGTACTGCCTCTGGCAACTCACGCGATTGAAAGGTCAAAGGCCCAACCGCTACCCCAACCCCGGCCTAGAAATCAACGGCGAAGAAAAAGACTTCAAGCAAGGCCAGTACGGCCCGGACATCATCTCCGACTACGCCTGCGACTTCATCAAGCGACAAGCCAAAGCCGAACAACCCTTCCTGCTCTACTACCCCATGCTCCTGCCGCACTGGCCCTTCGAGTCCACACCCGACTCCGACGACTGGGACCCCACCGCCCGGCAAAACGACAAAACCGAAACCGGCATCAACCGCAAAAGCCAAAAGCACTTTGCCGACATGGTCGCCTACACCGACAAGATGGTCGCCAAGGTCCTCAAGCAGCTCGACGACGCCGGCGTCCGCGACAACACCCTGGTCCTCTTCACCGGCGACAACGGTTCCGACATCTTCATCACCTCCCAGTTCAACGGCCAGCCCTACCAAGGCGGCAAAGGCAAGACCACCCTCAACGGCACGCACGTCCCGCTCATCGTCGATTGGCCAGGCCAAGCCAAGCCCGGCTCAGTCGTCCATGACCTCATCGACTTCACCGATTTTCTCCCAACGATGCTCGACGCCGCCGGCGTCCTCATCCCCGAAGGCTTCAAGCACGACGGCCGCAGCTTCCTCCCGCAAGTCAAAGGCCAG
>JARFRI010000293.1 GCA_029287335.1 Phycisphaera sp.
AGCGCCGCGGGCCGATGTTTGGTTTCGCGCGCGTTCTTGGGTGGCTTGACCTGGCGGAGCAGGTTGTCTTCGAGGTATTCCTCGGCCCGTCTTGCCGTCCATGACATGTAGTTCACCGTCTGCCAAGGGAACTTACCCACCGCCGTCTCGCCAGAGAGCATCGTCGCATCGGCGCCGTCGAGGATGGCGTTGGCGACGTCGCTGACCTCGGCCCGGGTTGGCGAGGCGTTATCGATCATGGACTCAAGCATCTGCGTGGCGACGATGACGGGCTTGCCGTGATTGTGTGCCGTCTTGATGATCTGTTTTTGCAGGATGGGGACGCGGGCCAGGTCCATCTCGACGCCGAGGTCACCGCGCGCGACCATGACGGCGTCGGCCGAGGCGAAGATGCCGTCGAGCGCATCGATGGCCTGGGGCATCTCGATCTTCGCGATGATGGGGATCGGCGATCGGTCGGCGGGCTTGGTCTTCGCGTGCTCGTGCAGCAGGGCTTTAAGCTCCTCTACATCCTCAGCCCGGCGTACAAAACTCAGCGCGAGATAGTCAAAGCCCTTCTCCACCGCGAAGCCCGCGCACTGCCGGTCCCAGTCGGTGAGCGACGGGGCGTTCAAGTCCGAGTCGGGCAGGTTGATGCCTTTCTTGGGCGAGAGCGTGCCGCCAACGGTGACCGAGCAGGTGAGCGCCGCATCGTCGCCATCGGTCTTGTCGGTGATGAGCATGCGGATGGCACCGTCGTTGACGAGCAGGCGGTGGCCGACCTGTGCGTCGTCGATGATGTCGGGGAAGGTCGTGCCGACGCTGACGACGCCTGTCGCCGGGTCGCGTGTTGCATCGACAGGTGCTTTGGTAAAGCGGACTTCATCGCCGGGCTCGAGTTGCATGGTGCCGCCCTCGACGCCGAGGCAGCGGATCTTCGGCCCGCAGAGATCACCGAGCGCGGCAATCGGTTCGCCCGCTTCCTTGGAGGCTTGCCGGACAATTTTGAGCATGCGTTCGAAGTCTTCGAGCGTGCCGTGGGAGAAGTTGATCCGGACGACGCGGACGCCCTCTTCGATCATGCGGATGAGGGTCTGCACGTTGGCCGAGGCGGGTCCAAGCGTCGCGATGATCTTGGTGAGGATGGGTGATTGTTCGTTGTAGCTCATAGGGTCAAGCAATCAGGGTGGGCGACGCAGGAATGAGTTCCAGCATCGGCAGGGTCGCCGTCGGCCAGTCGTAGCGATGCTGCACAAGATACCGCGCGGCCGATCCAAGCCGTGCACGCTCGTCGGGGTTTAACAGAAGCCGGACGCACTGTGCCGCGTAGTCGGCAGCAGTATCCGCCACAATCAAGTGCTCGCCGGGGGATGCGTCGATCCCGCCAGCCGCCGCGGATGAACAGACCACGGGCAAGCCGCAGGCCATCGCCTCGAGCACTTTGTTCTGGACCCCCGGGGCAATCTGCATCGGCGCGACCGCGACCGCTGAGCCGCGCAGCGAATCGGCCGTATCGTCCACCGGCCCAACCACGCGCACGCCCGGCAACTCGTCCAGCACCGTGACCTGAGCCGACGGCGACTTGCCCACGATATCGAACCGCGCACGGGGTACCGCCGCGAGGATGCGCGGCATCACCTGACGAGCAAACCATACCACCGCGTCGATGTTGGGCTTGTACGACAGCACGCCCGTAAAAATAAGCACCGGCTCGTTGATTGCTGGCCCTGGCTTGAAGCGATCCAAATCAACGCCGTTGCCAACCACAATCGGCGTGTGCTGATCCGTGACGTGCTCCGCGTAGCGCTGTGCCTCGGCATCACTGATCACCGTCACCGCATCAAAGGGCACGACCTGCCCCGCTTCGACCGCACGCAGGCGACGACTTTCTGCCTGATAGACCAGCCGCATCGGGCCCCGCGACTGCTGGGCAAAGCCGGCCCACTTCAAGCTGTCCACATCGACAAGGTCCAGCACGTGCCGCGGTGGATTCGATTCCGACAATAGCTGCTGGGTGTACCCGATCATGCCCGTGCAGTAGGTCAGGACGGTATCGAAGGGCTTAAGCCGATGGAGTTGGATGAGTTGCTTGGCCAGCGCGGGGTCGTGCATCGCCGCGGGGGTGATAGCCTGGCCGGTCAGTAGAGCGCGGGCTGCCGAAGCGCGGCGGCGCATCGGCCGGGCTTGAGCCAGCAGGACTGAATCGCAAAGTGATTCAAGTTTATTTAAAGACGACGGCGCGACCGGCTCATCCGCGATCGCCACAAGCGTCACATCGAACCGCGTCGCCATCGCTTTAAGCAGGTGGTACGCACGGATCCGATCGCCACGGTCCGGCGGGTACGGCACGCGATGGGTCAACATCAAGACCCTTGGCCGGGTCCGATCGGCTTGTCGTTCTTCCGTGTCCACACCCCTACCATCGGACCAAGCGCGGCCGCGAAATGACAACGCCCCACCTTTGAGGCGGGGCGCTGAACAAAGATCAATCGTTATCCGACCTGATTAGTCAATAAACGGCACGACGATGTCTGCAGGCGTATTAGGGATCAACACCGCACAGTAGGGGTAGGTCACGGCCTGTGTTGTAACCGCGTCAGCCGCAGGCGTCGTAACCTTGCCGTTGACTAGAAGCTCGTTGCCCTCGAATTGGATCGACTCGATGTCAATCGAGTAACCACCGGTCGCCTGCTCGCCTAGCGCAACGATGACAAGGTCATACTGGAAGAAGTCGATCTCGCCGGGAAAAATGAACTTATCCCCCAAGGCGTCATATTTCTTCTGTGTGGTGATGTGCATCGTGCCGAGTTCTTTGAGCGCGGCGGAATCGCCGGTAACACGCTCGACAATCACAACGGGCTGGGCCTGTTCGCCGCCGCCCGCCGATCCGCTGCCCTTGCAACCTATCAGGGCTGAGCAAACTATCGCGGCAATAAAAAAGAGGTTCATCATCCGAGTATTCATGGTTGTGTCTCCGTGAGGTTTATTCGCACAGTGTAACGGGATCGCAATGTTACTTCTTGACTAAAACCATGCCGTTAAACGTTCGGCCCTCTTTGCGGTACTTCCGCTCGAAGTTCGTGCCCACCAGTTCGCCCTCGCCGGCCGACTGGGGCGGCTCGAAGGGCTGGATGTCGTACAGGTCCGTGACCTTGGCCGCGTGCTCCTGCATCCACGCCCAGTAGTCCAGGTGGTCGGTGGCGACGTGGATTTCACCCTTGGGCTTAAGCACGCGGTACAGCTCATTGCGGAGGAAGGGTTCCTGGAAGGTCCGCCGCTTGTTGTGCCGGGCCTTGGGCCAGGGGTCGGGGAAGTACCAGTGGAATCGGCTGATGGTCTGGTCGGCGACGAAGTTGCGGATGAACACGACGCCGTCGGTGTGCAACATCCGGACATTGGCCATGTTCAGCCGACGCATCCGGTCGCTGGCGTAGCGGTAGAACTGGCTTGCCCACTCGATACCGATGAAAAGCGTGTCGGGGTGCAGCGGGGCTTCCTGGGCGAGGAAGGTGCCCTTGCCCGAGCCCAGCTCGATCTCAAAGGTGCGCGGGTCGTCACCCTGCCCGGTCCAAGGCTCAAAGCCGAACCATTCGCGCAGGTCGAGATAGCCCGACCCGATCTCGGGCAGCTCGGTCTGGTCTCTGCCGAAGCTGGCCACGACCAATGCTTTTTTGTTTGTCAGGCCTTTACCCATGCCGCTCGCCGATCAGCCCTTCTCGTACGTCACGATGACGAGGATGTCTGAGGGTGCGAAGCGTCGGCCGGGCATGGCGTTGCCGGCCGTATCCTTGCCCGGCATCAGCGACTGGGGCGCGATGTTGCCCGCGATTGAATACACCGTCACGCCCGTCTCGGCGATCCAAGCATTGACCTCGGTTTCGATCTCCGCGGTGTGGTCTTCCCGGCCGACAAAGAGTTTGATTTGTTGCATATTGGCATCATAACCGGATCAGAGTGGGTGCCACACAACTTGCGCAGCAAGCTGTGTGCGAATCATGAAAAGCCACATCAAAAGCAGTTTGCACACAGCAGCCTGCGGCTGTTGTGTGGCACCCCGCGAAATGATTTGAAACTAACCAAGCACTTGCTTGACCGCTGTCGCCAGGCGTGCAATCCCCTTGCGGATCTGCTCGGGGTTAGGCACGCCGACGGCCAGGCGGATGGTGTTGCGTGGTGGCTTGCGGGTGGGGTCTTTGGGGTAGCAGTAGACGCCGGGGACGAAGAGGATGCCCTGCTTGATCGCGTGGCCAAAAAGCGGGCCGGGGCGGGAGGTATCGATCGCCTCAGGCAGCGTGAGCCAGACATAAAGCCCGCCGGTGGGCTGCGTCCATGACACGCCGTCGAGGTCAGCGAAGTGCTCCTGCAGCGCATCGAGCGTCGCCTGAATTTTTTCGGCATAGGCCTGCTTAAGGACTTCGACGTGCTTGGCAAACGCGCCGCTTGAGATCGCCCGGCTGATCAGGTGCTGATTAAAATTGCTGGACCCAAAGTCGCGCCCGCCCTTACTGAGTTTCACCGCTTCAACCAGGTCATTGGGTAGCAGACCATAGCCGGTCTTCAGGCCCGGGCAGAACGGCTTGCTGAACGTCTGGCACAGCGCGACGTACTGATTGTCTTCGTCCATCGACTTGATCGAAGGCGGGGCCTCGCCTTGATAGGTCAGCTCACGGTACGCCGCATCCTCAAGCAGCACGATGCGGTGGCCCGCCAGTTGCGAGTAATGCTTCACAATGTCGAGCAGTTGCTGGCGACGCTCGGTGGTGAGCGTGATGCCCGTGGGGTTCTGGTGGTAGCTGACGACGTACAACATCTTGACGCGGTGCAGTTGCCCGGCAGCGCTAAGACCCTTGAGCAAACGGTCAAGCTTCTGCGGCACCATGCCCTGCTCGTCCAGGTCTACCGATCGGATCGTCGCGCCGTAAGCGGTCAGCGTCGAGGTGTAGACAAAGTAGCTGGGCCAACCAGCGATGACGATATCGTCCGCGTCGAGCAAGACCTCGGCAAGGATGTTGAGTAGTTGCTGGCTGCCGGTGGTGACGACGATGTCGTCGGCACTGCCGGGGTAGCTAGAGGGCTCTGCATCATCTTGCGCACAAAGGTGTTCGTAGAGTTGTTGGCGGAAGCCAGCAAAACCCTCGGTCGTGCCGTACTGCAACGCGGTTTTCGCGCTGGCCGGGTCGCTAAGAATTGCTTGGGTAATTGGCGCAAGGATCTCGGCCGGCAGCGTTTCAAAGTCCACCAGCCCGGCCGCCAGCGAGATCAACGCCGGGTCATCCAACGCCATCTTGATCAGCTCACTGATCGGCTGCTCATCGGCATGCTTGGCCGCACGGGAGAGGGGCAGGGGGAGGTTCATCGTTTGTATTGCACTATCCGGCATCGCTTGGATCCACATCTAGGAATCATGATCGTAACCGATCATGATTTCACGAGATGCGACGCGATAAATGCCGAGACCTGTTCCTTGGACAGCTTCGCTGATGCGACATCGAGGATCAATTGTTCGTATTCATCGGGCAAGGGATCGAATCGATAGCCATTGAGCATCAAGAACACGCGCGCGGTCACTGCGGCGACGCGCTTGTTGCCATCGACAAAAGCGTGGTTGCACGCCAAGTGATAGAGATAAGCCCCCGCCATTTCTGCGGGTGTGCTGTGCAGATACGCCCCGCCAAACTGCGCCATCGGCATCGCAAGGGCTGACTTCAACAGCCCTTCGTCACGTACCTCAGGCGTCCCGCCATAGCGGTCAATTTGGTCACGGTGAATCTTGAGGACTTCTTCGAGCGTGAGAAACTTCATCCCCACTACTCCGCAAGTCGCTTAAGCACTTCGCCATAGCGGTCGTTGGTGTCTTTCAGAATTCGATCTAGATCAGCAGACCGCTTTGCCGCATCCTCGGCAGGCTCAAACGTGATCGCTCGGCCATCGGTTCGAACCTCAAGCTCAGTGTTCTCATCAATCCCCAGCCGATCCAGCATCGCGCGATCGAGTTTGAGTGTGAATGTTTCACCGTTTTTCGTGAACTTGCAAACCATCGGGCACCGCCTTTCGTCTGATGTCATTGTAGAACATCGGACCATGCGGGCCACCGCTCAAATCTCAAAAAGGTCCAGCCTTTGGCGATTACTCAACTGGTGCCACGGGCTCGACATCCACGATCGGTGTGGGGTTGTCGGCTTTCTTTTCTTCGCCGGGGTTCCACAGCGGGCCCATGGGGACGATCGGGGCGATGACCAGGGAGACGATGGCCATGACGTTGATGAAGATGTTCATCGATGGGCCGGAGGTGTCCTTGAGCGGGTCGCCGACGGTGTCGCCCACGACGGTGGCTTCGTGGCCGGGGCTGCCTTTGCCGCCGCAGTGGCCTTCTTCGACGTACTTCTTGGCGTTGTCCCAGGCACCACCCGCGTTGGACATAAACAGGGCGAGCACGACGCAGCACAGCAGCGCACCGACCAGCATCCCGCCAAGCGTTTCCGCACCCAGTGCAAAGCCAACGAGTACCGGGGCACCGACAGCCAGTGCCGCGGGCAGGATCATCTTGCGAAGCGCGGCCTTGGTCGCGATGTCGATGCAGCGCTTTGTGTCGGGCTCGGCCTTGCCTTCAAGCAGGCCGGGGATCTCTTTGAACTGTCGGCGGATCTCGGTGATCATCTCGTTGGCTGCCGAGCCGACGGCTTTCATCGTGATCGAGCCGGAGAGGAACGGCAGCATGCCGCCGATGAACACACCCGCGAGCACGGCCGGGTTATCCAGCGTCAATAACATCGGAACGTTGAAGTGCGAGTTGGCGACCTGAATAAACGCCGCGATCATGGTCAGCGCAGCCAAGCCTGCGGCACCGATGGCAAAGCCCTTGCCGATGGCGGCGGTGGTGTTGCCGACGGCGTCCAGGCCATCGGTGATCTTGCGAGTTTCGTCAGGCATCTCGGCCATCTGTGCGATGCCGCCGGCGTTGTCCGCGACCGGGCCGTAGGCGTCGATCGCCATGGTGATGCCGACGGTGGCGAGCATGCCGACCGCCGCAATGCCCACGCCGTAGAGCCCGGCCTGTGCGTGTGCGACAAGGATGATGCCCGCAATGGTGAGTAGCGGCACCGCGACCGATTCCAAGCCAACCGCCAGGCCATTGATCATGACCGTCGCGACGCCGGTTTCGGAGCTATGTGCGATATCGCGGACGGGCTTGCCGCCGGTGTAGTACTCGGTGATCAGGCCGATGATGATGCCACCGACCGCACCGGCCGCGACGCAGTAGGCGACCTCCATCTTCACACCGAAGAATGCAGTCAGGCCAAACGCCGCCGCGATGAACAGGAACGCCGAGCCAATCGTGCCAAAGCGAAGCGCCTTGGCCGGGTCCATCGACGAGACGGCTTTAACGATGAAGATACCGATCAGCGAGCACAGCAGGCCGACGGTCGTCATGCCCAACGGCAGGTACATCAAGGTCGCTGTGACGGCCCCGGCACCTTCCTTCATCAGCGCGACCGCTTCGGGACTCGCGACGTCGTTGCCGCCTGCGGTCGTAGTCACCATGGTTGCCGCGATCGCGATCGTTGCGATCTGCGAGCCGCAGTAGCTTTCAAAGATGTCAGAGCCCATGCCCGCGACGTCGCCGACGTTTTCGCCGACATTGTCCGCGATGACGCCGGGGTTACGGGGGTCATCTTCAGGGATGCCCGCTTCGACTTTACCGACAAGGTCGGCACCGACGTCTGCGGCCTTCGTAAAGATACCGCCACCGACGCGGTAGAACAGCGCGACGAGCGAGCCGCCCATTGCGAAGCCGTGGATGATATGTGCGCCATGCGCGGGGTTGTCGCTGCCTGCGACGAAGAAGTAGAAC
>JARFRI010000108.1 GCA_029287335.1 Phycisphaera sp.
CCGCCATGGTCATCCTGCGCCACCGCAGCAACATCGCAAACCTGCGAGCCGGCACCGAAAGCAAAGTCGACTGGGCCCAGCGCAAAAAACCCGCACCGAAAGACACCTCTGACGCGGCGTCATCCCAAGACAGCTAGTGCAATCAAGACGACCCGGAACTCGTTGGAGTTCACATGAAAGCGGAGAGGGCGGGATTCGAACCCGCGGTACAGTGAAACTGCACACTGGTTTTCGAAACCAGCTCCTTCAGCCGCTCGGACACCTCTCCAAAAAGGCCTGACCATGTTACCCATGGCGGCGGCAGGCCGAACAGGATAGCACACACGACCGCCCCTAGCCACGCCCCCGCCCCGCCTGCCTTGGGTTTGGATAAACTAAACCTACGATGAACCAACCCACCTCCCCGATCACGCCCGACTCGCTGACGCCCGGCTGCCGGGTCCGCATCACCAAGCAGATCGCCCGCCAAGGCACCGCCCTGACCAACAGCGTCGAGGGCACCGTCGTCAAGGCCGAGCAACGCAAGACCGGCTCGTGGTTCGCCCACTCCAAAGACGACCGCCTCTGGCTGGACCGCCTGGAAATCACCAAGGACGACGGCGAGGTCTACATCTGCAACGTTGACAGCCAAACGGTGATTGAGGTCATCCCCTCGGAAGGTACAGACGATGCAGCTTGATGACCGCGGCATGCCCGACGGCTGGCCCATGCACGAAACCATCGAACTGGGTCCGGGCAAAGTCAAACAACTGCTCGACGCGAACGAAGACATCACCCTGCTCGACTGCCGACTGCTCAAAGAAAAAGACATCGCAGCGATCGACGGCAGCCTGTTCATCCCCATGCAGGAATTGGCCGACCGGCTCGAAGAACTCGACGATCACCTGGATCGCAAAGTTGTCGTCTTCTGCCACGCGGGCATGCGCTCGATGAAGGTCGCGATGTTCTTAAGAGAGCGCGGCTTCGAAGACGTCTGGTCCATGGCCGGGGGGATTGATCTGTGGTCGCAGGCGATTGATGAGACGGTGCCGAGGTATTGACACTTAGGCTGGGCATCAACCTGGCCGTTTGATTCGAAGCTATACGTTGCGGTCTAAAGCCCGGCCTGCTCGCTGGTCTCTAAAAACTCAGTCTGCTCATAAAAGGGATTCGTCATGAAAGTCAACCGATTCTTACACAAACTCTATTCGCTTCTTGACTTTGGCGGTTCCAAAGACGCCGACCCGACTCCGGGCGGTATACCTTTTATCTTTTTAATCGCTATTGTTCCGATCCTGCTCGCATTAATCCTAGTACTTGGGTACTTCTTTCTTTAGTCAACGAAATGCCTGAGAAGCGGGTACCGCTATCGCGCGGGGCTGTTGAGATCGTCGCCCGTCAACCGATACTTCTTGCATGGCACTGACTAACTGGCAACAACTTCATGGCTCGCACTTCGCTGGCTCACGCGCGCTCGTCACCGGCGGGGCAGGATTTATTGGCTCACACCTGACGGAGGCGCTGCTTGATCTTGGGGCCGAGGTCGTTGTCATCGATGACCTGTCCGGCGGGGATGTGGTGAACTTTGCGGATTACAAGGAACGCGCTGGCGATCGGCTGCGCTTTGTCGAGGGGTCGATCCTGGATGAGGCTCTGCTCAAGGAGTTGACCACTTCCGGGGGCGGGGTGCGGTATGTGTTTCATCAGGCGGCGTTGGGGTCGGTGCCGCGGAGTGTGGCCGAGCCGGTGAAGTTTCACCAAGTGAACGCGACGGGGACGCTCAACGTGTTGGAAGCGGCGCGGGCGGCGGATGTGCAGCGGGTGATGTTCGCTGCGTCCAGCTCGGCGTATGGCGACTCGGAAGTGCTGCCCAAGATCGAGACGATGCCCGCGCTGCCGAGGAGCCCTTACGCGGCGAACAAGGTGTACGACGAATGTTTGTGCCGGGCCTATGCGTGCAGCTACGGGCTGGATACCGCGTGCCTGCGGTACTTCAATATTTTCGGGCCAAGGCAAAACGCGAACTCGGCCTACGCGGCGGTGATCGCGGCGTTCGCCAAGGATCTACTCGCAAACAAACGCCCCACCATCTTCGGCGACGGCGAGCAGTCGCGAGACTTCACCTTCGTTGACAACGCGGTCCACGCCAACCTCCTGGCGGCACGCTGTACGAAGAAGATCGAGGGCGAAGTGATGAACGTCGCGTGCGGGCAGCGGGTGACGGTGAACCAGCTCGCGGCGACGATGGCCGGGCTATACGGCGTGCCTGAGCTGACGCCGATCCATCAAGACGAGCGGGCTGGGGACGTGAAGCATTCGCTGGCCGATCTCAGCAAGATCCGGGCGACGATTGGGTATGAGCCTTTGGTCGGCTTCGAGGACGGGCTCGCGCCGACGTGTGCGTGGTATCGGGAAACGATGTTGGGATGATCGGCCCGGTGGCGGTATCATATCTCTGCCCGATTCATGCGATCTGCAAGCTGCCGGGGCCAGTGGGACACCCATGTCACAAATGCCAGTCGAAACCGAGATGGGCGGGAAGTACGAACCGCCGAGCAACACGCAGTTCAACGTGTTTTTAGACAACCGCGTCGGTCGGCTGATGCAGCTGCTCAAGGTGTTTGATGGCCATGCGCTGACGTTGGCGGGCTTCTCGATCCTCGAAGCGACGGGCCACGCGGTCGTCCGCATCGTGACGAGCAACGCGGACCTTGCTCGGCGACTACTCAAGCGGAACGAGTACCCCTTTTCTGAGCAGACGATCCTCTGCGTCGAGATCGACCCAACGCACACCGTCGCGGATATCTGCCAGTACCTGGTGACCGCGGAGGTAAGCATTAGTTATGCGTACCCGCTGTTGGTCTGGCCAAGGGGCCGAGCGGTGATCGCGATGCACTGCGACGACGGCGAGTTCGCGGCGATGGTTCTGCGCAACAAGCTGTTCACGATGCTGGGCGAGAATGACCTGGGCGAGAACGCCTCGGGTAGTGCGCCGGACGCGGAGTTGAACTGATACGCATCCCAAAAGGTATTGATGCGTTTCAAAGCACCGGGCGGAAGCCAGGTGCAACCATCTGATACTGCTCGTCACCTCCAAATGATGGATACGGTGGCTGCTCCGGGCTTCCGCCAGGAGCTTATAAGTCGCACGTTTATTTAATGGGATGCGTATCAGTTGGCGGCCATCCCCGAGTACAAGGACGTCGCGGACGAGGTCGACGATGCCCAGTCGCTTCGGCGGGCGACGGAAAAAGAGGCCGCGGAGCGCTACCGAGCGGAGTCGGGCCTGGACACGATCGACGCGGTATATCGTGAGCAGCAAGAGGCGTATCGCGAGTCGCGCGAAAAGCTGCGCGACTTGGAGCGGAAGTTGAACGGCTTGCGTTCGGACTACAAGGGCGCGGGAAAAGACGCGGACTGGGCCGCGCGCCGG
>JARFRI010000109.1 GCA_029287335.1 Phycisphaera sp.
CGGCACCGAACGCGCAAATTCAAAACGTGATCCGTATAAACCCGCCCCCACCTCGCCCCCAACCCCCATGATCGCCGCTCATGGCTGATTTAACACATTATTATTAGACCTTAGGGCTTGCACCTTCATGTTGATCTGTTATAGTTATACTATCTAGGCTAGCGTTGCGTAGAGACCCCTCATTCCCTCGGCCTACAACAGAGAAAAGACCTATGAATCAGCCTTACCTCAACCGTTGCCTGATTGCCGTTACAGCGGTTTCGACGTTCGCTGCTGCGACCGCTGAAGCTAACCCTTCATTGCAATTCGATGTCAATGGCCTTACCAGCCAAGTCTCCGGTCCGTTCTCGACAACCTATACCGGCGACCTGTTGCTCTCTGACGACAGCAACTCATCTGCATTGCTCTTCATCGACAATAGTTTCAGCGGCTATTTCGCTGGGGCCGGTGAATTCGATTTTGACGGCACGATTAGTTTCGTCTCAGGCAACGTCACTGGCGGTTCCTTCGTCATCACTGACCTCTCGTCCGCAGACACCTACAGTGCATCAATTTCTCCCCAGGGCTTCATCTTTGTACCTGTATCCAACGGCCCATTTAAGGTTGATGGCTTCACCTTCAACGGTGCATTCAGTGATAACGATTTCGATGGCATTGATGTCAGTGGCTTTAACCAAACGATTGACGGCACCTTCTCGGAAATCCTGATCGGCCCATTTAGTGACGGTGTCGATACACAAACCGATATCGACATCTTCGGTACGGTTGTCCCCGAGCCCTCGTCCCTAGCCCTGCTCGCCCTCGGCGGACTGGCCATGATGCGACGACGACGCTGAAGCGAACGCTTCAACCAAACGAACCCACGAAAGCCGCAGCAACACGCTGCGGTTTTTTTATTGTGCGATTGATCTTTTGCGACCTCACTGACAAGTCTGCCTTAGCTCCCTCTCCCTTCCAGGGAGAGGGTTGGGGTGAGGGGCCAGCGTGATCTTCACAAAGAAATACTGAACAAGCCATGGTCTGCTTAACGCCCGACCCTCTTCTCCCGTCTTCTCCCTAAGAAAGTGTGTGATACGGATCCCGTTTTGAATCTGCGCACTGCGATGATTCGATGGTGCCGTGGTCAAGGCTCGGCGCCGGCCACGCCGAGCCATCTGTGATTCGTATCGTGGCCGGCGCCGAGTCTTGACCACGGCACCGAACGCGCAAATTCAAAACGGGATGCGTATGAGAAGTTACTGAGACAATCTTTCGGGAGGGTGAGGCTCCTGCCGAACCGCAATTCACTGAACAGTCCCGGCTTGGCAGGAGCCTCGCCCTCCCGCTGGACCCACTGATCATCTTCTTGTAGACGTTAGAAGACAATTCGCACACAGCAGCCCTTCGGGCAGTTGTATGGCACCCATCCTTTTGAATCACTGCCACGCACAGGTATCATGAACCGATGCAAATCATCAACGCCACCTTCTGTCGGCTCCTCTTCATCTGTTTCCTCACCGTCTTCACCAACCACGCATCCGCCGAACCTGCTGACAACGCACCCACCCGCGATCACATCCTGCTCATTACGGTCGATGACCTCAACGACTGGATCGGCTGCCTGACCGACAAAGACGCACCCGCAGACAAAGGCCACCTCACCGGCCAGGGCCACCCGCAAGCGTCCACGCCGAACATGGACCGGCTCGCCCAGCGCGGGGTCCTCTTCACCAACGCGCACTGCCAGGCACCGATCTGCCGACCCTCGCGCACCAGCTTCCTCTCCGGCCTGCGGCCCTCGACCACCGGTATCTACGCCAACCGACCCCAATACGACGCGAAGGGCAGACTCACCGCGGGCAAGGATGTGCCGTGGATGACCCAGCGATTCGAGCAGGCCGGCTACGACGTCTTCACCACCGGCAAGCTCCTCCACGGCAGCCAAAACAATCCGCTCGGCGGCACCCCATCGTTCAAGACAGGCCAAGGCCCGTACCCGCCTAAGAAACTCGTCGTACCGACCGAGGTTGCCAAGCCCAGCATCTGGGACATCGGCGTCTACCCCGAGAGCGAAGAAGACTACACCGACCTCCGCATCGCCAAGTGGACCGCCGAGCAAATCGCAAAGCCGTACAACCCAAGCGACAACCCGCGCTTCCTGGCACTGGGTTTTTATAACCCGCACCTACCGCTGTTCGCGCCGCAGAAATGGTACGACGCCGCGCCGAATAAAGACGAGGTCCTGCTACACGCGACGCAAGAGGGCGACATGGACGACCTCTCCGCGATCGCCAAACGTATTGCCAGCCGAGTCTCGTTTCAAGCCGCCGCCGACTGGTCACGCGAAACCGAGGCGAACCTCCGCACGCTGACGCAGGCCTACCTCGCCTGCACCAGCGCGATGGACGGGGCGTTGGGCGAGGTGATTGATGCGCTGGACAAGAGCGACTTGGCCAACAACACATGGATCGTTGTCTTCTCCGACCACGGCTGGCACCTGGGCGAGAAACAACACATCGCCAAGCAAACCCTGTGGACGCGCTCGACGCGCGTGCCCATGATCATCGTGCCACCCAAGCGCCTCAAAGACACCCCGCGCGGTGTGCGCTGTGATCGGCCGGCGGAACTGTTGGATGTGTATCCGACGCTGGTGGATGCGGTTGGGCTGGAAGAGGTTGCGACCGACGAGCATCTCGACGGGTTGAGCCTGTTGCCTTGGATTGCTAAGCCGCAAGCGGCAAAGGACCGCCCGGCCGTCACGACGATCTATGCCCACAACCACAGCGTCGTCGACACCGACTATCGCTACACCCGCTACGCCGACGGCAGCGAAGAGTTTTACGACCGCAAAGCCGACCCGCACGAGTTCAACAACATCATCGAATGGGCTAAAACCAACGATCACATGTCAGTCGTGATTGAGCGCCTACGCCAGGCGATCCCTAAAGACGAAGCCGGTGAGCCCGACCTCGTTGACGATCGGATTCCCGCCGCGGAGAAGAAGACGTTGTCTCTTTCCGACGGCGACCGCAAGCTGCTGACCTACAACGCCGGGTTCGTGCCCTCGCCGATCGCCGATGCGCCGTGGTACGGCCGAAGCGGGTTTATTCATCCCGTCTACTCGCCAAAGGGCCGGGCCGTGACGGACGCGTTTCCCGAAGACCATCCGCACCAGCACGGGCTGATGTTCGCCTGGACCTCTGCCGAGTACGACGGGCAAAAGGTCGACTTCTGGAACAGCCATAAGAAGCAGGGCAAGATCGAACACGTTAAGACGATCAAGGCGGGCGACGATTCGATCAAGGTGCAACTCCGCCACCTGATTAGAGCCGGGCGGGATGAGCCGTTGAACGTGCTCAATGAAACATGGACGATCACGCGCGTCGAGCACGACACGATGAACATCTTCGACCTCGTCTCGGTGCAGACTTGTGCGACGGACAAGCCGCTGAAACTCCGCCAATACAAGTACGGCGGGATGTGCATCCGCGGCCCGGCAAGCTGGAGCAACGGCGACGCGATGCTCACCAGCGAAGGCAAGAGCCAGGCCCAAGGCAACCACACCCGCCCGAACTGGGTCGCGCTGTTCGGCAAGGCCAACAAGCCCGGCGAAGACGATGCGGACTGGGCCGGCATCGCCGCGATGTCGCACCCCGATAATTTGCATGGCCCACAGCCCGTCCGCCTGCACGAAAAAATGTCCTACTTCTGCTTCGCCCCGATGGTGGCCGGCGACTTTGCCATCAAACCCGGCGAGCCCTTCGTCTCCCGCTTCCGCTTTGTCGCCTACGACGGCAAGCCCAACGCCAAACAACTCGACACCATCTGGCAGGACTATGCGAAAGAAGCTGAAGCGCCAGCAGAATGAATCCTGAGGAGCCGTGCCATGTCTGACTTCAATCCCCGCTCTGGTAAATCGCTCATCGGCCTAACGCTCGGGCTGGTCTTCTCGCTCGCCTTCGTCTTTGGGCCGTTCATCGCGCTGATGGTTTATGTGCCCGATGTGCAGCCGTGGATCCCGATCACCTACTGGCTGTTCATGGTGATCTATCTCATGGCCAGCTTCACCATCAACGTCACCCCCGACACCTCGAACCTCGGCCTGGGCGGGACGATGATCAACAACCCGTTTTCCTTTGAAGACGACCACAACCGCGCGATGCTCAAAGTCGCACTCTTCCTCTGGCCCGGCAAAGTCGTCTGCTGGACCCTCGGCCGAACCTACCGAGCCATCCGCGGAGCGTAAGCCAAGGCAGGTCTCACGCAAAGCTAAGCAAGAAGAGTTGGGTGCCACATCGCGTGCCGTAGGCCGCTATGTGCGAAGGCTTTTGATCCGATCAAGACAACCCGCACACCGCGGCCTCCGGCACGCAGTGTGGCACCCAACGCGTTGTGATCGGCTCGGGTCACTGACAAGCCTTCGTGATCATCGCGCGTCATGCCCTGGCCCTGCACACTGACAAGCGCGTTCAGACGCTCGGCAAGCCGCCTGCCCCGGCCACCCGCCGCGTTCTAAACGTTTCCTTACGCGGCTCGAGGAAACGTTTGAAATCCCTGAGCAACACTTTCCTCGCTCCAAACATCTACTCAGAACTTCCAAACATCTCTTCAGAACTTCCAAACATCTCTTTAGAGCTTCCAAACATCTGCTCAGAACTTCAAAACATCTGCTCAGAAGCTTCAAAGAGATGTTTCCGCGTCGCAAACATCTCCTCGAGCCGCGTAAACATCTCTTTCAGCCGCGGTTCGGTCTGTTTGCGGGACGCTGCGCAATGAATCGCACGTTCTCGGACACCGGGCAAACCTCCCGAGGGCTAAAACTTCCCTCAAACCAAAGCTTACAGATGGTCCAAAGAATGAGCGGAACCCGACACCCGCCGGCTGATGCGTCGTGCTCGGCCAAGGCCATCCATTGGGTGCCAGCGATGAGCAAGCAGCAAATGAAAACAGAAGGGTGGCCGGGGTCTGCTTTGAGCCCCCGGAACAAGTTGGCGTTGATGTGATCAAGAAGATTCATTCCGGGTTCTTCGCCAAGCCTCCACCCCGGCCACCCGCCGATACAAAAAAGACACAAAACAGCGCTATGCCGAAATGGCTGAGTTGGAAGAGGTGTCGCATGATGATGTCTCCAGAAGAATGATCGGGCAAAACGGTTCAGAACGCACCACGTGATGTATTTTATCACCCGCTCCCAAAATCATCATTTGCAACCGCCTGTCGCTGTAATCCTTGGCGAAATTGATACTCTTTAGGGCAGACCGCACCCCTGCACCAAGGAGTTCCGCATGTTGATTCAAGTCAATTTTGGCGACGTTGAGCGCTCTGACGCCATCGATCAATTCGTCCGCGAGAAAGTGACCAGCCAGCTGGGCCACCTGGCCGACAAACTCACGCGCGTCGAGGTCCACCTGCGCGACGACAACTCTTCTGCCAAGTCGTCCCACAACGACAAGCGCTGCACGATGGAGGCCCGGCCCGCCGGCCGAAAACCATTCGTCGTCGAGCACACCGGCGACGACCTGTACAGCGT
>JARFRI010000134.1 GCA_029287335.1 Phycisphaera sp.
AGCCCCTGCCCGTCGTGCTATTCGTGCATGGCTTAGGCCTGACCCATTACAGCGCGTACAACGCGTGGATCACGCACCTGGTCCGCAAGGGCAACGTCGTCATCTACCCCCGCTACCACATCGGCGGCATCGTGGACCCGACGACGTTTACAGATAGCGCCGCGACTGCTTGTGCCAAGGCGATCGCGCAGTGCGATGGCAAACGACATGCACAGATCGATACGAAACAGCTCACCATGATCGGCCACTCGTTGGGCGGGACGATCATCGCCAACTTCGCGGCCAAGCCGGAGCATTACAACCTGCCTGCACCCAAGGGCTTGATGCTCCTCCAGCCCGGCGATTCAAAATCAGACAAGGGCCTGGGTGCGTTGTTCCCGTCCTTGACCGAGGACCACGGCACGATTGCCAAGGGCACGCTCATGATGATCGTGGATGTTGAGGGTGACTACTACGTCAGTCCCAAGGCAGGCCAGCGCATCTACGACAACGCGACCGAGATCGATACGAAAGACAAGCGGCGACTGTTGTTGGCCAGCGATACATACAGCGAGCCTGCGATCATTGCGGATCACATGTTGCCGATGGGCTGGACAACCAGCCAGGCAAGCCAGGGCCGAGTCAATACCTATGACTTTGCAATCTGGCGCTGGTTCGATGCGATGCAGGCCACGGCCCAAGGCGACAAGTCGCAACGCAAACTCGTGTTTGGCGAGGCGGCGATGGACCTTGACCGGTGGTCCGATGGGCAGGCGGTGCGTCGGCCGGTGGATTTAATTTCGGAGTAGCATTTTATTAGCCGGCGGGCTTGTCCCGCCGATGTCGAGCGCTCGATCGGCCCGACAAGCGGACCGGCTAACGTCTCTGATACGGTATGTCGCCATGAAGATCGGCCTGGTTCAACTTAATAGCGGAGAAGATGTCTCGGCGAACCTGTCGCAGGCCGAGGCGTTGGTGCTTGAGGCCGCGGGTCAGGGTGCGGAACTGATCGCGCTGCCGGAGGTCATGCACCTGCGCACGGGTGAGGCGGGGCGGTACGTTGAAGTTGCTGAGCCGATCCCCGGACCAACGACCCAGCGCTTTAGTGCGCTAGCGAAAGAGCTCGGCGTCACGCTGCTGCTCGGCTCCATCGGCGAGGCCAGCGATGACCCGCAGCGCAGCTACAACACGTCCGTGCTGATGGCAACGGATGGCACAGTGACTGCCACCTATCGCAAAGTCCACCTGTTTGATGTGACCGTCGATGACGACAACGGTGACCGCGAGAGCGACCGCTACCTGCCGGGCAACACGCTGGTCACGGCCGACCTGCCTGCGTGCAAAGTCGGTCTCTCCATCTGCTACGACCTGCGCTTCGGCGAGTTGTATCGTCGTCTCGCGTTGCAAGGTGCCAAACTCATCTTCGTCCCCGCCAACTTCACCAAGGCAACGGGCCAAGCGCATTGGATGACGCTGCTCAAAGCCCGCGCGATCGAGAACGGCTGCTTCATCATCGCGCCTGCCCAGTGCGGCCGATTCCCCGGCGGATTCGAAGCCTTTGGCCACAGCACGATCATCGACCCATGGGGCAACGTGCTGATCGAGCACGATGATGCGCCGGGCATCAGCGTCACCGCGATCGATCTCAAGCAAGTCGACCAGGTCCGCCAAGCGATCCCCGTCTTGCAACACCTTCGGCCGGATGTTTATTGAGTCGGTATCGCGCTTTGGCAAGCGATCCCTCGGCCTTGGGTGCCACAGAACTTGCCTAAGCAAGCTGTGTGCGAACGAGATTGAATAGATCAAGAGCGCTTCGCACATAGCAGCCTGCTGCAGTTATGTGGCACCCAACTTCTAGAGAAGGATGCATGATTGACCCGCTATCGTGTATTCATTTGAATTACATCGCGGACGCACAATCAATCTTTTTTGATTTTGTTCTTTACAAGCCGATGCGTTTGTTGTTCAATTAGTAAACCTACCTTTTTTACTGTGTGTACAACGTAATCCGTTTAACCTACCCGCGGATTGCCTCACAGGAGCCAACCTATGAAACGACGTTCCAGCCATGAGCAGCAGGTCTCTCGCATTGATCCGATTGGTGATCACGAATTGATCGATGATGAATCCGAAGTCGGCGAAGAGATCCGCACGACGATCACGGCACTGATGCCTTGGGGCATCTCGATCCTCGCGCATGTCGGCCTGATCGTGATCGCGTTCTTTTTGGTTTGGCAGACGATCGTGAAGGAAGAGCATCAGCCGGTGGTGCCGAGGTTGTCTCAGTCGCCGGAAGTGTCGGTTGCTGCGGACCCTGTTGAGCAACAGACGGAAGACCCAGCAGCAGCCAGTTCTTTTATTCAGCCGGTGATCGCCCCGATCACGCCGGTGCAGATCTTGACGCCAGGCAAAATTTTGCCGCCGATTTCAAGTGTCGTACCATCAGACACCTCGGCGATTCCGATGTGTTGCGGGCCAGGCGTTGACGGTGACGGCGTTGGGCTGGATCGGATCGGGTTGAAGCCGAAGGGGTCTGTCAAAGAAGTCGTCTTCCTCATCGACGCCTCTGGCTCGATGGTGGATGTGCTGCCTTTTGTGATCAATGAGCTCAAGCAAGTTGTCAACAACATGCAGCCAGTCGTGATCAATAACCGCAAGATCGAAAAGAAAGCCACCATCATCTTCTTCAGCGGCGAGGGCGTCTACGAGGTGCCCGGCGGCGGGGGCGTCAAAGGCCTGCGTACGATGACGCCTGAGTTCAAGGCGAAGGTCAGCGAGTGGGTCTCGCTGGAAAACTTCAACTACGCCACCGGCGGCCGGGGCAGTGTCCATGTCGAAGCCGCGCTGGCCCGAGCGCTCTCTTACAAACCCCAACTGGTCATCATGCTCTCGGACAACCTCACCGGCGGGGGCCAGGGCGCGACCCAGCACGAACTGATGCAGGACGACCTGCTCAAGCTGATCCACCAGCACAACAAGGCCAACCCCCCGGCCAAGATCAACACGATCCAGTTCCTGTACGAAGACCCCCTGGTCCGCCAGGGCCTGCAGGGTACGCTAAACCGTATCGCCGAAGAGACCGGCGGCGAGTCCCGCTTTATTAGCCAGCGCGACTTGAACCTGCGTTAGTCGGAAAACTTAGGGCACCACAGGTGCAATAGCCCGTTTTATGCCTTATGATTAATGTGTTGAACTATGATCCGTAGTTCCTATTGAAGGCATTGAATCGATTGAGTTAGTTAAAGGAAACGCCATGTATCTAGGCTTCGCATCCAGCAAAGACACCCCGCCAAGCAACCCGCAGTCCGCGCCGGACCCGGCGTTGGACGACGAGTTCCTCGAAGAGGAAGAGGAGTCGGTTGGCGAAGAGATCAGTAAGACCCTGGTCGCGTTGATGCCTTGGGGTATCTCGATCCTGTTCCACGTTGCGTTGATCGTGGTGGCGTTCTTCCTGGTTTGGCAGACGATCATTAAGGCCGAGGAAGAGCAGCCGGTGATCCCCAACTCCAAGCTGAGCGAATCGCCCGGTGCGCCGATGGTGATCGAAGAGGTTCAGGAGCAGTCGGCCGACACCCCGATGACCGTGCCGGTGGTTGACCCCGTCGTGACCAACCCGACGCCGACCGTGACCGACACGCCGATCCCCACGACACTAGTTGGCCTGACCTATGCCGGCGGACAGTCCGGCGGGCCACTGGGTAACACCACGGGCAGCGGCGACTTCGGCGCTGCTGTGTTCGGCAACGGCGGCAACGCGAAGAATATCGCCTTTGTCGTCGACGCCTCCGGCTCGATGGTCGATGTGCTGCCCTTCGTCGTCAACGAACTGAAGCGCGTCGTCAACGAACTCAAGCCCGCGCAGAACATCACCATCATCATGTTCAGTGGCGAAGGTGTTTACGAAGTGCCCGGCGGCGGGGGCGTCAAGGGCCTGCGTGCCTGTACGCCCAAGTTCAAAGAAGACATCCGCGAGTGGGTTTCGCTTGAGAACTTCAAGTTTGAGACCGGCGGCCGAGGCAGCCAGCAGGTTGAAGCCGCGATCCTCAATAGCCTTAGCTACAAGCCCCAGCTCGTCTTCCTGCTCTCAGACAACCTCACCGGCGGGGGCCAGGGCGCGACCCAGCACGAGATTTTCCAAGACGACCTCATGGCCGCGATACGCAAGGCCAACGACCACAAGCCCCCGGCCAAGTTCAACAC
>JARFRI010000166.1 GCA_029287335.1 Phycisphaera sp.
CCCGACCACTGCCCCGAGTGCAACACCCCGACCGAGATTGAATACGACACGAAGCGCATCAACGAGCTTGCTGTCTACGAACGAGCTGTCGAGCGCGAGAAACAGAAAGCGGAAAAAGAGAACCGACAGCCCGAAGTGATCGACAAACCCGCCAACATTGGCCCGTTTGACGAGACCGCCCGCTACTGCCCGAATCCCGAGTGCCCCGCCCAGTTCCGCGAACGCATGATCCACTTCGTTGGTCGAAACCAGATGGACATCGATGCCTTAGGTGAGAAAACTATCCACCAACTCGCCGACGCGGGCCTGCTCAACAACCTCGGCGACATCTACCGCCTCAAAGACCAACGCGGTGCGCTGCTGCAACTCGACCGCATGGGCGAGAAGAAAGTCGACAACCTCATCGAAGGCGTCGAACAATCAAAACAGCGCGGCTTGCTCCGCGTCTTGGCGGGCCTAACCATCCGGCACATCGGACAGGGCGGCGCCAAACGCCTTGCCCAACACTTCGGAAGTATCGATGCACTCATCGCTGCAAACGAAGAAGACATCGCCGCCATCGAAGACGTCGGCCCAATCACTGCCGCAAGCGTCCGCCAGTTCCTCGATAACCCCGCCGGCCAACACGTCATCGCCGAACTCAAAGCCGCAGGCGTCGATCTGACCGAAGAAAAGATCGAGGTCGCAGCAGACTCGCCCTTTGCTGGCAAAACCATCGTGATCACCGGCACGCTGGAAAACTACCAACGCAACGACCTCAAGAAGATCCTTGAAGGCTTAGGCGCTACGGTCAGCGGGAGCATCAGCAAGAATACCGACCTGCTCATTGCTGGCGACAAGGCCGGCTCAAAACTCAAAAAGGCCCAAGATCTCAATGTCGATGTTTGGGATGAAGCGAAATTAGTCGAGAATCTACCTCAGACATGATCCGAAAAGCCAACGTTACCGATGTGCCCGCGATGGCACAGTTGATTAATGACAACGCCGAGTTGGGCTTGATGCTGCCCAAGTCGTTGGCATCCTTGTATGAAACGGTCCGCGCGTTTCATGTGGTCGAAGAAGACGGCAAGGTCGTGGGCTTGTGTGCGTTGACCGTCATCTGGGCGAACTGGGGCGAGATCGCTTCGCTGGCCGTGGACCGTAGCCAGCGCGGTAAAGGGCTAGGCCCCCAACTTGTCGAGGCTTGTTTGAACGAAGCTAAAGCGATCGGTATCCCGCGCGTCATGACGTTGACCTATGAAAAGGTTTTCTTCGAGAAACTCGGCTTCACCGTTCTGGACCGCCAGCAACTGCCGCTCAAAGTCTGGAGCGAATGCGTGCGCTGCCCGAAGAACCAAGCCTGCGATGAGATCGCGATGTTCAGAGTGATCGAAGGCGTCCCCGAGCCAGCCGGCATCCCCAGCCCGCCGAAGGCGATGAGCTACGAAGTGCCTGTCGTGCTGACCTCGCGCGGCAAGAACGGCTCCTGATTGGATTGAACGCCAAGTGGCCAAGACGCCTAGAAAACTAAAGCCAATCCAATCGGTCTAAAGACGTCTCCAAAGCATGCGTTTGTCAGTATTGCCGTTTGCTTCAATGATTTTAATTGCCTTCCTTGGCGTCTTGGCCACTTGGCGTCTTGGCGTTAAAAAATCGAACCGAATACACTGTTACACAACATGTCCAAGCCCCACGCATGGCTCGATCAAATCATCGAGTCGGCGCACGCCCGTGCGCTGGCGCAGGTCGCCCTGCGCCCCACCGGCGGCGTGGCGGACGGCTCACGCGGCTCCAGTTCCGCCATCATGGCCGGCACCCTCGCGATCCATTGCCAACGCCCGATCCTCATGGTCGTCGCCCACCTCGATGAAGCCGACGATGCGGTCGATGACCTGGCGTTGTTTGTCGATTCGGGATACGACATCAAGCCGGTGCGCTTCGGGGCCTTGGAAGTCATGCCCGGCGAATCGGGGATGAACCTGGAACTCTTGGCCGAGCGCTTAGGCGTCGTCGAATCATTAAGCCGCTCGCGGCTTAGCAATGGCGTGATCGTCGCGCCGATCCAGGCGCTGATGCAGGCGGTGCCCAAGCCCGACACGATTTCGCAGTTCAGCCTGACGCTGCATGCTCAACAGGAGTTCGCGCCCGGGGCGCTGCTGGATTGGCTGGACCGCGCCGGCTACAGCCGACAGGACGCGATCGATCAGCCCGGCGACTTCGCGCTGCGCGGCGGGATCCTCGACCTCTACCCGCCCGCCGGCTCGGTCATCACCGACCAAGGCCACCCCGGCCCCATCGGCCCGATCCGGCTGGACTACTTCGGCGACGAGATCGAAACGCTCTGCCGAATCGATAGCGACATGATGGGCTCAGGGCCGCGCTTGCAAGCCGTCTCGCTCATCGGCGCATCCAGCGCCGCGATGCAGGCCAATCGCGACACCGCCTGCCTCATCGACCTGCTGCCCGACAACACCCTGCCCGTCCTGCACGAAGCGATGGAACTCAGTGAACAGGCTCGCGGCTACTACGAGCGCCTCACCGACCCCGTGGGCATCTATTCACCTAAGACGATCTTTAAGAAACTGCTGGATCGGCCGCACCTGGAGATCAACCAGTACTCCACCGCCACCGGAACCACGCGGGAACACAGTGTCGCACTGCCGCTGACGCCGCTGCCGAGCTTTGATACGGACGCGAAAGGCGCGATCGCTGAGTTGGCGATCGCCAGTCAAGAACAGCAGGTCGTAGTGGTCTGCCGACAGGACGCCGAGGCGCAGCGTCTTGGCGAGTTGCTCGATGAGTTTGAGCCCGACAGCGCCAAACACATCAGCATTGAAATCGGCGGGTTGCACCGAGGGTTTATCTGGACAAACGAAGAACAAACTGAAACATGTATCGTTCCGCACCACGAGTTGTTCCACCGCTTCGATGCGGGACGACGCGTCCGTAAGATCAGCACGCCGAGCAATGACGCGGGCAAGGCGGTGTCCGATGCGTTCCTGGATCTCGAGGTCGGCGACTACGTCGTCCACGTCGATCACGGCATCGCGGTATTCGCAGGCCTGCGTACCATGCGGCGCGAAGGGCGCAGCGAGGAATACCTCACCCTCGAGTTCGATGACAACGCGAAGCTGCACGTCCCGGCGACACAGATCGACTTGATCCAGAAATACGTCGGCGGCTTTAGTGGCCGACCACCGCTGTCCAAACTCGGCGGCAAACGTTGGCAGAAGCAGAAAGACTCGGTCGCCGAGGCGGTGAAGGATTTGGCCGCGGAGTTGTTGCGGGTTCAGGCGGCCAGGCAGACCCAGCCGGGCATCCGATTCCCTGCGGATACCGCTTGGCAGAAGGAGTTTGAAGCCGAGTTTCCGTTTGACGAGACGGAGGATCAGATCAGCGCGATCGCGGCGGTGAAACGAGACATGAGCGAGGATCGGCCGATGGATCGGCTGATCTGCGGCGACGTGGGCTTTGGCAAAACCGAGGTCGCCATTCGCGCCGCGTTCAAGGCCGCGGAGTTTGGCAAGCAGGTCGCGGTACTGGTGCCGACGACCGTGCTAGCCGAGCAACACGAACGCAGCTTCCACGCGAGGATGGCGGAGTACCCGTTCACGGTCGCGTCGATGTCGCGCTTTAAGACCGGAAAACAACAGAAAGAAACGCTTGAGAAAGTCGCCCGCGGCCAAGTCGATATCCTCATCGGCACCCACCGCATCCTCAGCCAGGATGTAAAGTTCGCTGACCTCGGCCTAGTCATCATTGACGAAGAGCAGCGCTTCGGTGTCGAGCACAAGAACAAGCTACTGAGCTTCCGTCTAACGGCCGATGTGCTCACGCTCAGCGCGACGCCGATCCCGCGCACGCTGCACATGTCGATGATCGGCCTGCGCGATATCTCCTCGCTCACCACCGCACCGGTTGACCGACGCGCGATCGTGACCGAGGTCATCCCCTACAGCAAAGATCGTATCAAACAGGCGATGATCCGCGAACTGAATCGCGACGGCCAGGTCTACTTCGTCCACAACCGCGTCCACAACATCGACGCGGTCGCCAACGAGATCCGTACGCTTGTGCCTGACGCCAAAGTGATCGTCGGCCACGGCCAGATGTCACCACGCGAACTTGAAAAAGTCATGCTCGCCTTCATCAAACGCAAGGCAGACATCCTCGTCAGTACCACGATCATCGAGTCGGGCATCGATATCCCCACCGCCAATACGATGCTGATCAACCAGGCCAATCACTTTGGTTTGTCGGAGTTGCACCAGCTCCGCGGCCGGGTCGGGCGTTGGAAGCATCGGGCGTATTGCTACCTGCTTTTGCCAGAAGACAAGACGGTCACCGAAGTCGCGGCCAAACGACTCAAAGCGATCGAGAGCTACACGATGCTGGGCGCTGGGTTTAAGATCGCGATGCGAGACCTGGAACTGCGCGGGGCGGGCAACCTGCTGGGGGCCGAGCAGTCCGGGCACATCGCGGCGGTGGGTTACGAGATGTATTGCCTGCTGCTGGAGCACGCGACCAAGCGATTGAACAACCAGCCGATCATTGAAGTGAGCAAGACGCACCTGGAGCTGCCGGTCAGCGGCGCGCTACCCAAGCGGTATATCAAGTCGGACAAGCACCGCATGGAGGCGTATCGACGGCTGACGCGCGTCGAGACATTGCCAGACCTGGACGCGGTGACCCAAGACATGACCGACGCATACGGCAAGCCGCCAGAAGTGGCCCAGCGTTTTGTTGATCTCGCAGAACTCCGTATCGCATCGGCACAACTCGGGATTGATCGGCTGCAACTGGAGGGACCGGACCTGATTTTTACGATTGGCTCGTTAAAGGACGCGGCGAAGAAGCTGGAGCGCATCTTTGCTGGTGCCCCGGGCAGGCTCACGCTACTGGACGAAAAGACGGTGTACTGGCGGCCGCCGGCGAAATACTTGGACGAGCCGGGTACGATGTTGGCGGTGCTGCGCAAGCTGCTGGTTCGGCCGGTGCGAGAGCGGGGTACCGTCGGCGTGTAGTAAAATCCAGCCATGATCCACATCGCCCTCTACCAGCCGATCATCCCACAGAACGTTGGCAATATTGCACGGACGTGCGTGGGCATGAATGCGCATTTGCACATCATCGGGCCAACGATCGTGGACCTGTCAGATAAGGCGGTGAAGCGGGCGGGGCTGGATTATTGGGAAGACCTGACGCTGACCGAGCACGAATCGCCCGAGGCGTTTTTTGCTTGGGCAGATGCGTCGGGCGGAAAGCTATATGCCGTGACCAAGTTTGCGACGACACGTTTCGACAAGCCCGCTTATTCAGACAACGACATCCTGCTGTTTGGCGGAGAACGCGAGGGCCTGCCGCCGGAGGTACACGCGCGATTTACGGAAGCACAAAAAATCGCGATCCCGATCCCCGGTGCGGTGCGCAGCTACAACCTGGCTAACACCGTTGCGATCACGCTGGCGACCGCGCTGAGTCGAGCCGAGCTTTGGCCCAGCGATTGGGCGCCCAAGGATGGGTACATCGCGGAAAATACGTTTTAAATTCTGCCCCGACTCACCATCCACTGACCGCGTGTGTTAATCGCGTCGTGATAGTACGCCGCGTCTTGTTCGCTGAAGCAAACAAAGGTGATCTTGTTGGGGATCTCGGCTCTCAGCAGGTGGCCGTGGGCGTGACCGAAGGCGATGCGGGCGGCGCGGGGTTTGGGGAAGCGGTAGACGCCGGTGCTGATCGCGGGGATGGCCAAGTGCTCGATATTGTGTTGCACAGCCAATGCGAAGACCTGCATGTAGCACGAGGCGAGTAGCGTGTCGGCGTAGGTGTAGCCGAGCTTGGCCGAGTCATCGATGGGCGCGCCTGGCACCATCGCCGCTTGCTCTTGTTCGCTTTGATCTTCCGGGGGCCAGATGGGGCCGACGGTATGAAAGATATGCTGAATACCTTGCTTTTCAAGGCCAAACGCCGGAGTACCCTTGGCCAGGCCCGTCGGGCAGCCGCCGAGGGTTTGGTTGTGTTTGCGTAGTTCCAGACCCGCGGCACGGTGGATCGCACCATCCACGCCCCCGCCGCCGAGCAGGGACTCATTCGCCGCGTTGACGATCGCATCAATGCCAAGCGATGGATCGAGCGACGTAATGTCGCCAACGAGGACACGGATGCGCGCAACCGAATCATTGAGTTGGTGGTCAGCGGCACTGGCCGAATCGTTTCCGGGGGTCGGATTGAACTGCGGCAACTCCATCACCAAAACAGCTCGGCTTGCGGGTCACGCAAGGCGACCGGCTTATCGAGCAATTCTTTCATGATGAAGGCCTTACGCAGGTTACTTCGGCTCAAGGTACCGATCGCCGTGGCGGTACCAGTGGCCATGGCTGGGCTGGCGATCCGGGTCACTGACGGGATGGTGTGGCCATGGCCCATGTGGACCCGCTGCATCGATTCATTGACGACGCCCTCACGCTTGCTGCCGGTTGTCGCGCGGGCTGGCTGCGGCTGGGTACGACGCTGCTGTTTTTTGTTACGGCGTTGCCGCTGGGCCTGCTCTTCGGATTGCTGCTGGGCGGCTCGGCGGCGCTGCTGCTTGACCCGCTCTTGTTGAGCGCGTTGCTGTTGAATGGCTCGCTCACGTTCGGCTCGCTGTTGCTGGGCTAGCTGCTCGGCTTTCTGTCGTTGTTGCTGAGCTTGACGCTGGGCCTGTGCCCGAGCGCGCTGCAACGCCTCGGCCTGATTGTCGTTTTGATCTGGCAGCCCCGCTTGCTGCCGCGCACGCTGACGTGCCAACTCGATCCGCTGGGCCATGGTCATCTGTGTGGGGTCCTGAGCCGAACTGTCCGCACGCATCTCGGACAAAGCTTCCTGTCGATCCGACATATCTGCGCGGCGCTGCGATTGCAACTTATCCCATTCCTCTAGCGAACGGCCTTGCCGCTTCTTGCCTTCTTCATCATTGCCTGTCGCCGACGCGAGTCCTTTTACGACCCATGCAACAACGAGGATGATCGTGATAATCGTGCCGAGTCCGCCCATGAAGCCGCTCCTTAATCCGTTGGTTGCGTGGCAAGCGAGTCGTCTGTCATTGTATCGCCCAAACCTGCGGAGACGACAAGCAATGGCCGATCATCTTTCCGATCGATCTGTTCCATGTCCAGGCCGTAGACCGGGCCAAGTACATTTGGCGTCAGAACCGCGTCCCAAGGCCCCGCCGCGACGAGCTTGCCCGCGTCCATTAGCCATGCCTCATCCGCGTAGCGCGCCGCCAAGTCCAATTCGTGAAGCACGACCAGCACCGCAAGCCCATCGTCTGCGAGTTGACGCAGGCGCTGCATCATCGCGTGGCGATGCTTCAGATCCAGGTGACTGCCTGGCTCATCCAGCAACATCACCCGACCACCCGAAGCAGACTGCACTTCGGCACGAGCGAGCAAGACGCGCTGCTGCTGACCGCCGGACAACGCCATCAAGACGCGATCGGCTAAGCCCGTCAGACCGGCTTGATTGATCGCATCATCTACGCGTTGCTCTGCAACGCGCTTGGACTGTCCGTGCGCCCCCATCGCGATCACCTCTCGCACTGTGAATGCAAAACGGACCCCCGGCCGCTGCGGGACATAACTCATTAGCCGTGAACGCTCTGCAGGACCAAGCTCAGCGACCGATTGCCCAACGGCCCCGATCGTCCCTGACCACGGACGCAGCAGCCCCAGCATCAAGCGCATCAGTGTCGTCTTGCCCGACGCATTGGGTCCGATTAACGCGGTCACTTTCCCGGGTTCGAGATTAGCACAGACCCCATCCACCACAGGCGTTGCGTCGTAACCAAAGCGCACCTGGTCAAGGAAAATGATGGTGTCTGGACTGGCCATGGGGTCGATCTTATCGGATTGTTAAGTGGGGCAAAGCTGCGGGGTTCGTCAGCCTCGAACAACCCCTGCGACGTGTCGGCAAAGAAAAGCGATTTTAACGGTTATGCCACTCAGGTCGCCCCCTGATCCCGCCGATCTTTGCGATATCCAACAACCCTGGATAGGTGGCTTATGGGACAGGAACCCTCCAACACAACAACCGGACAACAGACGCCCCCGGTCTCGAACCAGCCGCTGGATTTGCTCAGCGATCTGGAATCGCGGCTAGGGCAGCTCAAAGAATGGCAGTCGCAGACCGACCAGCAACTCAGAGAGATGCAGGAAGAGTCCAAGCGCATCGACGTGCTTCGTGACGAGGCCCACGCGATGCAACGCGCCTGCGAAGAACGCCAGCGCTCGCTCGATGAGCAGAAAGAACAGCTCAACAGCGAACTTGAGTCCATCGCTTCTAAAGAGCAACAACTCAACGAGTCGCGTGAGCAGCTCGGCCAAGATCGCTCTGAACTGGATGCTGCACGGCAGGAATTGGATCAGGAACGCAGCAAAGCCCATGCTTTTCAGACGGAATTGGATCGGCAGCGGCAGGAGCTAGCGGACCAGCAGGCGGACATGCAAACCCGCCTCGCGGAGCTGACCACCAAAGAAGCCGCGTTGTCTGAGCAGCTTACAAAGATCAAACAGCAACAGGCAGCGATTGACGAGCAGCAGCAATCGATCGATGCCGACCGGGAAGCACTGCAGCAGGAGCGCGAGTCGCTTGAGAACTGGCAGCAGGAGATCGACGAGGTCCGCTCGACGTTTGATGATCAGCGTGCTGAGCTGGCCGAGCAGCGCGAGCGAGCGGACCAGCAGCACAAGCAGATCGAAGCCGACCGTGCCGCGATCAGCCAGCAGCAGGATGAGCTGGCCGATGAGAAGCATCAGGTCGGACGCATCAAGGTCGAGCTGAAATTAAAGAACGATGCACTCAAAGCCCAACAAGAACATCTCGAGCAGGCCCGTGAAGAACTGGTCGAGCAGGCGATGCAGGTGCCTGCCGATGCGGATGAGAAGTTTGCTGAGTTTCAGCAGGCTAAGGCCGAGTTGGAGCAAGCCAAGCTCGAACTCGAATCGCGCCACGACGAACTCCAAGCCGCATTGAGCGAGTTGGACGCGCGTGACAGCGAGCTGAACAAACGACAGGAAGACCTAGACGAAACGCAGGCTAAGCTTGAACAAGTCCGCTTCGAGCTCAATGAGCGAGAAGCATCACTGGACACCGACAGCAACGGCCAGCAGGAACTCAGCGATTCATACAAGGCAAAACTCGAAGCGATTGAAGCGCGTGAGCAATCACTGGCACAGCGCGAAGCCGTAGCCGCAGCGCAGGCGACCGGTGACGGCACCCAGGCCCAAGCCATCGAAGAAAAGCTTGAGAAGCTTGAACGCAAGCGTGCCGAGTTGGAGCAGAAGCGTGAGCAGTTTAAGCAGACGCTGGAGCAGAGCCGACAGCAAATCGAAGCTGAGCGTGCCGATGCGCATCGGCGTGAAGCTGAGTTGGAAGCACGCGTCAAAGAACTCGAACAAAGTACCGGCCAGCCCCTCGGCGCTGCGCGAACCGATGACGCCGCTGGGCGACGCCGACGGGCCAAGCTGCGTCGCTACCGCGACCTCTTGCGTGAGCGTTCCAAGGCTTTGCAGGACGAGCAGCTCAAAGTGCAATCCTCCAGCCAGCAGTTCACCGGCCTGGAAAAAGAACGACAGATGCTCGTCGAAGTAAAACGCTTCCTCGAAGCCAGCGAAGGCGAAATGGTTAAGCGATGGGCCACCGGCCGGGCCGCATCACTGGTCATGGGCGCGGTGATCACGCTGGTCCTCGCGGCGGGCGCAAGCTTGCTCGCGGCGAGCCAATTGGTTGAGCCGCAGTGGGAAGCGTCCATGATGATCAGCGTCACGACGCCCGACGACCAGGCCCAGCCAAGCACCGCGGACTTCCTCAAGTCGTTTGAGCAGTCGCTACTCAGTGAGCCTGTCCTCAACGCAGCCATGCTCGAGATGGACAAGGCCGACGCAAATGTCCGTGTGGCAATCTCGCCGGACCAACTCAAGTCCTATCTGCAAGACAACCTCGTTGTCGCGGGCATACCCGGCCGAGCGGACCTCTCACTGCGAGGTGAAAACAGGCAAGTCCTTCAGCCGGTACTTGCTTCGTTGGGCAAGGCCATCGTTGGCTATAACGCCGCTAGAGACTATCAAGCCAAACGCGAACCAAGCACACGCATCGCCAGCCCTGCCAAACTCGTTGACCTGCCCGTTGCCAACGGCACCGACCAGAAGCTCACGCTAGCCGGCGCGACCTTCGCCGGGATCATCTTGCTCGCGCTGCTCGCCTTCCTCTTCCTACGCATCATGCTCAACCGCTCCAAGCGGATGTTCGGTGAAGACGTCGAAGAACTCACCATCCTTGATAAGCCCGAGACCTGGTCGCCGCTACATGCTGCGAACAAGGATGCCAACGGCTGATCAAGCGAACCGATTCTCCCGATTCCAATCTCATTTGAGCCACCGTAAGGGGCCGGGCCGGAGGGGCCTGGCCTCTTGCACTTTATGGCCTTGGAACGTCTGCCGGAGCGGCCGATCCTCACGCCGATCAGAGGCAATCCGCAAGTAGCGGAAACCCCTGATTTCGGGTATCCTATAGGCTTCCAACACACCGCCCTGACGGCCGCTTTCATCGGCCGATTTTCCTTGAAAAACAGGGGCTAAACGCAAGGACGCCTAGTCCATGAGCGACGCCGGCCCAACCCCCGATACCACACCCATAAAAGACGCCCAGAACGAGTACTCCGAGGAGTCCATCTCGGTCCTCGAAGGGCTCTCTGCGGTCCGCAAACGACCCGGCATGTATGTCGGTGGAACCGATGCAACAGGCCTGCACCACCTCGTCTGGGAGACCGTCGACAACGCCGTCGATGAGGCCCTCGCCGGCCACTGCGACGAGATCAAAGTTGTCATCGGTGCCGATGAATCCATTAGCGTCATCGACAACGGCCGAGGCATCCCCGTTGGCCCATACAAGCACGAGAACCCCGACCTCAACGGCCGACCCACCGTCGAGATCGTCATGACGATCCTGCACGCCGGCGGTAAGTTCGACTCCAACTCGTACAAAGTCTCAGGCGGACTGCACGGCGTCGGCGTCTCCTGTGTCAACGCGCTGTCCCAATGGCTCGAAGTCGAGGTCGCACGCAACGGCAAGCTTCACGCCATCACTTTCGAGCGCGGCGAGGTCTCCACCCCACTTCGCGTCCTGGGCAACGCCGACGGTACCGGCACCAAGATCCACTGGAAGCCCGACCCCGAGATCTTCGAGAACATCTACCACAGCTATGACACCATCGCCGGCCGACTGCGCGAGCGGGCCTTCCTCAATCCCGGCATCAAGATCGTTCTCACCGACGAACGCGGCGAAGCCAAGCACGAGACCTTCAAGTTTGACGACGGCATCGCGGAGATGGTCCGCTATCTCGCCGACGGGAAGAACACCGTCTCCGAAGTCGTGTCCATCAGCGCCGAGTCCGACGACGGGCGATCCGTCATCGATGTCGCGTTCATGTATACCGACTCTTACTCCGAGTTCACCCAGACCTTCACCAACAACATCAACAACCCCGACGGCGGCACACACCTGTCCGGGTTCAAGACCGCGCTGACGCGCACCTTCAACAACTACGCCAAGCAGTCCAACCTGCTTAAGGGCACCGCCACTGTCTCTGGTGACGACTGGCGCGAAGGCATCATCGCCGTCATCGCGGTAAAAATCCCCGATCCTGCGTTCAATAACCAGGTCAAGGAACGGCTGCTGAACCCCGAGGTCGAGGGCCTGGTTAGCTCGGCGGTCGGCGATTCGCTCACCGCGTGGTGCGAGCAGAACCCTGCGATGGCCAAAAAGATCTGCCAGAAGGCCGCGATGGCCGCCGAAGCACGCGAAGCCGCACGAAAGGCACGTGACCTCACCCGCCGAAAAGGTGCGCTCGACTCCGGCGGGCTGCCCGGTAAACTCTACGACTGCACGTCCAAGGACGTCGAATCCTCCGAGCTTTACCTCGTCGAAGGCGACTCGGCCGGTGGCTCAGCCAAGGGCGGACGCGACCACAACACCCAGGCGATCCTCCCGCTGAAGGGCAAGATCCTCAACGTCGAAAAAGCCCGGCTCGACAAGATCCTCGGCTTTGAAGAAATCCGCGCGATCATCCAGGCACTGAGTTGTGGGATCGGTGCGGACGAGTTTGATATCACTAAGCTGCGCTACGGCAAGATCATCATCATGACCGACGCGGACGTCGACGGCAGCCACATCCGAACGCTGCTGCTGACGTTCTTCTTCCGGCAAATGCCCGAACTGGTTAAGCAGGGTCGTATCTTCATCGCCCAGCCGCCGCTGTTTCAGGTGACGCGCCGTAAAAAGAGCGAATACGTGCTCAATGAGAAGAAGATGCGCATCGTGCTAGGACGACTGGGCGTCGAAGGCGCGACACTGATCGCGTACAACGAAGACCGCTCCGAACGGCTCCGCCTCGAAGGCGACAAACTGGCCGAGTTGCTGCACATTCTTGAGGCGCTTGAAGACCTGACTCAGGTGCTGGGCCGACGCGGGATCACGCTGAATCGCTTGTTCAACTTGCGGGAGAAAGACCCCACCGGCCAAGGCCGCATGCCGCGTCTGCGCATGATCGTTCCCCGCGTCGAGTTCGAGACCCGAGACAACAGCTTGGCCAATGAAATCGCCGGCGAGCACTTCTTCTGGAATGAAGATGAGGAAGACGCCTTCCGCAACAAATTCAAGCTCGGCTCATCGGACCCTGAGATGGATGAAGTCATTGATGGCCATCCTGAAAATGCGCACCCCCCTCGCCCCTCGATCCGTCAGGAGCTACACGAAGTCAAGGAGATCGAGAAGCAGTTCGCGAAACTACAGGCGATGGGGCTATCGACAGAAGACTACCGGTTGGAGAAAAGGAAATCGGTTACAGGCCTGCCCGAACCGACACGCTTTGAACTGCTCGTTGAAGGCAAAAAGGCTGCCGCCGTCGCCAAGACCGCCTCGGGCAACACCGAGACAGAAAACACCAACGCCGCCTCTGCCGTCACGGCGGAGGGGGCCGTCCCGGTCGTGAACCTTGAGCAACTCGTTACAACGATCCACGAGTCGGGCAAGCGCGGCATGGAGATCAAACGCTTCAAAGGACTGGGCGAGATGGATGCCGACCAACTCTGGGACACAACCATGAACCCAGAGAACCGCGTGCTGCTGCGTGTGACTTGGGACACGGCAAGCGAAGCCGAGAAACTATTCTCCATCTTGATGGGCGACGATGTCGAACCCCGCCGAAAGTACATCGAAGACCATGCGCTGGAAGTCAAGAACCTGGATGTGTAGTTTATTGCTCTGTAGCGATTAGCCATGCGCAATTCGGCGTGACATGAGAGGCTTAATCAGATGTCCAGCAATCCCCCACAGCCCGGTGAACCACAAACCTATTTCTACCAGCCCCCGCAAGCCAATTCGCTTGGCGTCGCGGGCTTTGTCGTCTCGCTCTCGGGGATGATCGTTTGCCTGGGGCTGATCTGCCCGATCGGTCTGGTCCTTTCTTTAATTGCGCTCACCATGTCGCCGCGCGGCTACGCGATCGCCGGCTGTATCATCGGGCTGCTGGGCTCTATCCTCGGCGCGCTGACCATCCTCGTCGTCTCCGGGGTCATCGGCAACGGCTTATTCTTCAACCCCTACTTCTCACAATCCCAGACCTCACTCGCCATCGACAGCGCCAGTTACGACATCGACACCCACTTCACCAATAACAACAGCACGCTACCCGACGAGCCCAGCGGCAACACCCTCATCAGCGCCTACACCGACGAATGGGGCAACGCCCTTAAATACGAGCCAACCCCCGGCTCGACCACCGATTACGCGATCACAAGCCCCGGCGAAGACGGCCTCTTCGCAACAAGCGACGACATGACGCAGTACTACACCGCCTACAACTACAACAGCTATGGCACGCCGCCGGGCGCGGTCAACCCCGGTGAAGCGATTGAGCAGGAGCAAATCGAAGAAGCGTTTAACCTTGCCGCAAAGAAAGTGGTGGAGGCCTTCCCCCCCGGTTCACCTTTGCCGACGGCAGAGCAGGTCGCACAACAGAGTGGCAATCTAATCGATAGCTGGTCAATGCCGATGAAGTACCGCCCAACAGACAACCCGCCCTACTACCGCCTTGAATCCGCGGGCCCTGATCAACAATGGGGCACCCAAGACGACCTCACTCGTAGCTTTTATTTCTCCCCCAGCGGCGAAACGGACGGCCCGCTTTGATCGCGTGTCTATGATGTCACCCATGGACAGTGATCACCACGCCAACCAGCCGACACGTAAGCGCCCCTCGCGCTTCTGGTACCTGTTATCCGCTGTCGTGCTGCTCGCATCGACCGCGCTATTCGTAACGGTACTCGTGAATAAAGCACAGGCCTTGCGCGAGCGCATCGAGCCACTGCCGCGATTTGTTGGGCCGACAGACGCGAATGGCTTTGTGGTCACGATTGACCAGCGGGGCAAGCAAAATATCTTCCACGAAAACCTTGGCACGCTCGACGATCGATCCTTCGATACGCCCCGCCGACAGGTCTGGACAACCTTCGACGCGCCGTCCATGCGCTGCGATGTTACGCATGTCGAAACCGGCGAAGCGGTCGAAGTACGCCTGCCCGGCGTTGGTGAAACGATGGACAAGCGCGAGGTCACGAAGGACCTGGTGGTCGCGTATGACTTCAACGGCAGACAGGGCCACAGCGCGTGGGTCTTCGAGGCAGACCAAGCAGGTGACTATCGCATCGTGCTGACGTATGACGAAGCGGTTTACCTTGAGCCTGGCGCGGTCACGATCCCGCCCGAACTCACCAAGGCGCAGAAGAAAGAGATGATGAGCGGAGACGGCGCCGCTTACGAAGCGGCCCGGCGTGATGCGGTCGAACGCGCCGCGTTGGCGGAATTAGAGCCGATTGATGTGCTTTTCGCCGTTGGGCCTGACCCAACCGTGGGCAGCTTCTTCGAAGTCATCGGCCTCAAGGGTGCCGCGACGGTGCTTGCGTTTGGATTTACCTTTGCGGTGCTCACGTCACTGGTCACGCTGATGCTCCGCGGCGGACATGTCACCCCGCGCGGGGACATCGAACACGTCCAACGCCTGGGACAGTCTTCAAAACCTTAGTGCGATAAAACGAGACCGCGATCGGTCAGCTTACCCTTGAGCTTGTCGTAATCCACCGCCTGCACGGCGATCTCCTCATCAATCGCGATACATGCCGCGGTCGCCGCGCTCTCACTGAGAATCATAAAGACCGGCTCCATGCGGATCGATCCAAACGCAATATGCGTCGCCGACAACGACCAGGGCACCAGCAGGTTCTCGCACTCATCGGCCTTGGGCACGATCGATCGGTAGCTGATGCCATAGGGTTTGCCACCCAGGTGCGACTGAATATCGCCTTCGTTCTTGACCATGCCGTTGGCGACGACTCGCTGGGTATTGTGCGAGTCAAGCGTGTAGGCCCCCATGCCGATGGGGTCCTCAACCGGGATCGTGCGTTTGCAGTGATTCTCCGTCATCACAAAGTCTGATCGCATGCGACGGGCTTCGCGGACGTAAAGGTTGTAGGGCCAGTGGTCGTTATCGATGAACTCGTCTTTAGGCAGACCCCACCTGGCATAAGCGTTGCGGATATTCTCTGGCACACGCGGGTGGTTCTGCACCGTCCAGACCAGGCCGAGTTGCCATTGCTGATGCTTCTTGGCAAGCACTTCGCGTTCGTCGTGATTGAGCGTTGCCCAGTTCCAGTCACTGCCGTAGTTCATACCGATGAAATCGGTGCTGATTCCGCCGGTGTTGTTGGAGTCGGTCTTGCGATTGGGCATGGGCGAGGTCTTGAAGAATCCACCCTTCTGCCCCACTTCGATCGCGCGAAACAGCAACTCGTAATCCGCCTCATCATAGTCGGCCGGCTTGCCGATCATCACGCGGTTCTCCGGCATATCCGTGAGGCACATGCGGTAGCAGTACGCCTGGAATCGATGATCGCCATCGCCCTTTTCCCCACCGAGGTCGGGGTTGACGCCCGGCAGTAGTCCGCTGCTCGCTTCACCCTTCACCACATATGGATCGATCCCGTTAGGCAGTTGATTCTTCCTCGCGATACCGGTGTTGCCGTTGCCTTGCTCGTCGAACTCACTGTTAGAC
>JARFRI010000182.1 GCA_029287335.1 Phycisphaera sp.
GAGCGTCAGATGTGTATAAGAGACAGATTGCGCTCAGTTGGTGAAATGATACAGGCTGCGGTCTGAGTGGCGCATCGCGTGGCCCACGGTCGAAATACTATCAACTCCGGACATCCGCGAGGGGCGAGATCCCCTCGTTGATGCCCGATCCGCCAATGACGGCTTTTGTGAAGGGTTTCGGAGGACGGCCCACCGCACACGCTTATCGCTGGCACTGGGGCCGTCGTCAGAAAGCCTCCAGTGAAGGAACCCGCGGGGATGTGGACGATCCGGTTCCTCAGGGACTATGGCGATTGATGGTCGAAGGCTCTGATTGGACGCGACCGATGACTGCCCGTTGGTCAGCATCTTGATCAAGCCCGAGCGTCGAGGACGCCGTTTGCATGCACGGACTGAGAGCAGGATCGTCGAGCGGGCAGAGATTTGCGTGTCCGGCTCGTGACGATCGGTGAGCGTCGTCGACGCCGGTCGAGAACCAGCACGCGAGGTGGTCGACACTGCGTTTGACGTACCCTCCGGTGCTCATGAAGTATCGATCCTGATGCCGATGCGCGATGGCGATGCATGGTGGCGAGGCTGTTTGCCAGCCTCGAACCGCTCGATGATGTGCATGCGGCCACCGCAGCAGCGGCATGGTGTCGAAACCCCGTCGCCGACCTCGGTAGCTGACGGCTTCCCCGGCGGCTCTTCCGGCGGTGGCGCCACATCGAGCAACTCGCGCATTCGGGCGAGGTTGCCGGCCTTCACACCGCTCGCGAGCAGGCCGTAGTGGCGAATGCGGTGAAAGCCCTTCGGCAGCACGTGCAGGAGGAAGCGTCGGATGAACTCGTGCGCGGGAAGCGTCATGGTCTTGTACTGGCCGGCGCCTGCGATCCGGTAGTCCTTCACCTTGAATGTGACGCTTCGATCATCCGCGCTGATCAGGCGGCGATTGGAGATCGCAACTCGGTGCGTGTACCGCGACAGGTAGGCGAGCACCGACTTCGGCCCTGCGAATGGACGCTTCGCGTAGACGAACCAGCGCGTCTTCTTCGTTGGCGCCAGATAGGTAGAGAACGCGTCCCCGTCAGCGAGGTGTGCGTGTGCGCCGTAGAAGCTTAAAAGGCCATCTGCGTGCGCCGCCGTCAGCCGCTCGATCATAAGCCGCCGGAACAGTCGTGACAGCACCATCACGGGCAGCAAGAAGTTGGGGCGCTTGGCAACCCAGCCTGATCCATCGAGAGCGATCCCGCCACCCGGCACGATCATGTGCACGTGCGGGTGGTGTGTCATCGCCGAGCCCCAAGTGTGGAGCACCGACGTGATCGCGATCCGCGCACCCAGATGTCTGGCGTCCGCGGCGATGGTCGTCATCGTCTCGGCCGAGACCTTGAACAAGAGATCGTAGATCACCGCCTTGTTCTGGTAGGCGATGTCGGCGATCGCGGCCGGCAGCGTGAACACGACGTGGAAGTAGGGCACGGGAAGAAGTTCCGCCGCCCGCGCCTCCATCCATTCGCGGGCTGCAGCCCCCTGGCACTTCGGGCAGTGCCTGTTGCGACAACTGTTGTAGGCGATGGTCGTGTACCCGCAGGCAGCGTTCTCGCAGCGCGCGACATGCCCGCCGAGAGCCGCCGTGCGACAGTTCTCGATCGCGCTCATCGCCTTCAGTGCCGCGAGGCTCACGCGGCCCGCGTTGGCGTCACGCCAAGCGGAGCCGTGGTCGCGGAGGATGTCCGCGACCTCGAGGTCAGGACGAGCCACGTTCCGCCGCTACGCCGGCGGCGGGTCGTCCGGAGGCGGGGCATCGGTGTTCCGTCCATCGAGCGGTATGAGCCGGTCGATTGGGCTCATCACTTGCCGAATGACGTTCGTCGCCACCTGCGTATAGCGCGCGGTCGTATCCAACTGCGCATGGCCGAGCAGAACCTGAATGACGCGCACGTCGATGTTGTTCTCAAGCAGGTGCGTCGCGAAGGAGTGCCTGAGCGTGTGCGGCGCGACCCACTTGGGAAGACCCGAACGCTTGGCGGCCCCTTGGCAGATGCGATGGAACTGACGCGTTGTCATCGGTCCGATCTTGTCTCGGCCAGGGAACAGGAAGATGCGCGGGCGAGCGATGCGGTACCAATCGCGCAACGCTTCAAGCAGCGTCGGTGACAGCATCACGTATCGGTCCTTGCCGCCCTTGCCGTTGCCGACGCGGATGAGCATCCGCTTGCTGTCGATATCGGAGACCTTGAGCGCAACCACTTCCATGGCGCGCAATCCGGCCCCATAGGCGACGCTCAACATCGCCTTGTCCTTCGGCTCCGAAGCAGCCGCCAGCAGCCGGCCGATCTCCTCTGCCGAGAGGACCCGAGGCAGCTTCTGCGGCTCGTAGGTGTAGACGAGATGCCTCGTCGTCTCCGGCTTGTCGACCGTGAACCGGAAGAAGAACCGCAGCCCTGACACCGTCATGTTCTGCACGCCAGGGGTCACACCTGTGGCTGCGAGATGCCGCTGAAAGGTCCGCAGGTCTTCTGCTGTTGCGGTATCGGGTGAGCGGCCAAGGAAGGCCGCAAGCATCTTGACCCCGCGGATGTAGCCGCGTTGGGTGGCAAGAGAGAAATTGCGCACGCGCATGTCTTCGATCATGCGGGCACGCAGCGGACTGATGGGCTCCTTCGGATACGGAGTGTTCATCGGGGTCTCCTGTCTTGAGGTTGGAGTGCTAGACCCCTCGATCCTCAAGATGGAGCGCCCGTCCCGTCATCCAATGCGCTTCAAGTGGTTAGCAGCCCCGCCAATCCGTGATCGACTTCAGCGCCGCAGGCTCCCGCGAAGCGGGTTCGTTCTCTGGGATAAAGCGTCGACGCTCAGATCGTCAGCAAAGCAGAGATTTGTATGGTCCGGCCGCGCGTCTCAAGATGATTTCCGAGTTGGGCGAACGTGAGAAGCTGCATCAATGTATCAGACCTCTGGAGTGGAGCTAATCTCGCTCCGGGCCACGATGGGTATCCGCGCGCATCCAGGGCTCACTACCGGAAAGACTTCTGCGAGCCAAATCTCTGCCAAGCCTTATGGCTGCGCCGGGCAGACCGTTCGTCCATCTCTTCATGTCATCGAGCAGACCTCGGCGGGAAGCTGTTGAACTTTATCTCGTTTACTGCGCGTCCTTTGCTGCTTGCCCGGTTACGTGAAGCCATCCCCGCGGAGCCGCCGTCGCTTACTCACCCAAACCGGTGAGCGATGGTGGCGGAGCGGGGTGGCGGCGATCCCTGTGGTGAGCCTGAGCATCGTCATCTCACGCAGCATCTGTATTTGCGGTGGGATGATAGTCGTGGTCGCGCGCCAACACCGCCCAAGCAATGCGCGCAAGTTTGTTGGCGAGCGCTATTGCCAGCAGATTGCGGTGGGTCAATCTTTGTGAAGCACGTTCGATCCATGACCATAAGGCTCGTTGAGCAGCGGCCGGTTTGCGTATCAAGACGATATGCGCTGCCTGAACGAACAGGGTGTGGAGGTATTTGTTGCCTCGTTTCGAAAGCGCTCCGAGTTTGGTTTTGCCACCTGTCGAGTCCTGTTTGGGAACAAGACCAAGCCAGGCGGCAAAATCCCGCCCCTGTTTGAAGGCACCACCATTGCCAATGGCACCAACAACGGCACTCGATATGATCACGCCGATGCCCGGTATTGTCATTAGTCTCTGACAGGCCTCGTCATTCTCGGCCAGCATTTCG
>JARFRI010000197.1 GCA_029287335.1 Phycisphaera sp.
AAAGCGAATTCGGTCGCTGGTTGAGGTGATTACAAACAAATTTTCTTCATAGCCGCGATGCTACGCATTGCGGCTATTGCGCGGGATCGTTTTATTCAATCGATCTGATCGCTTTGTGTGTTGTTGTGCGTTATCCAAGCACCAAAAACGTGGCGAACATCAGTAGCCAGACGGCGTCGAGGAAGTGCCAGTACAGGGCCAGGCTTTTGACGGGGCTGTGGTATTCGTGGTCGTATCGGCCGGCGTGGGCTTGTCGGGTGATGACGATGAGGGGGACCAGTCCGCCGACCAGGTGCAGGGCGTGGATGATGATGAGGACGAAGACGGCGTATTGAAGCGCGGTGCCGCCCTCGGCGGCGGTGCCGAGCATGCTGGCCAGGCCGGCGCCTTGGGCGAGGAAGAACGGCACGGCCAGTAGCAAGGTTGCGATGAGTGCTTGGCGGAATTTGTTTTGGCGTTCGTGGATGACGTTGTCCAGCGCGCGGTGGATGGTGTAGCTGGACAGGAGGATCGCGGCGGTGGAGAGCCAGAGCACCATCGGGACGGGGAGGGTGTGCAGGGGGGGTGCGTTGGCGGGGAGGACCTCGCCGGTGACGGGGTTGATGCGCTCGAAGGTCGCGGAGATGCGGACGATGATGTAGGCAAGCATGCCGCCGACGAAGAGGACGGCCAGGGCGGCGAGGAAGAGCCACATGCCCAGGGCGGCGGTGCCGGGCGGGACGACGTGCGGGGGGCGCGGCGGCTGCTTGGCCAGTGAGAAGAAGGAGGCGGGCTTGGTGGGCGAGTCACTCATGGGAGTTAGATTGTAGGCGGGGCGGGGCGCACAAGCGGTGCATGGATGGGGTGTGGTTTCGCAGTCGCGTTGTTGGGGTGGCTTGGCCTGCGTTGGGGGCGGCGATCCCTGACAGGATTGTGCGCGCGACGATCGTCGCAGGGGCTAATGGGAAGGGTTGAAGATTTGAGACGAAAGCGTATTGAAACCGCGCGTCAGTCGATAAACAGCCGCGATGCTACGCATCGCCGGATCACATTGTCGGTGCGTCAAGGCCAACCGGCGATGCGTAGCATCGTGGCTGTTTTCTATTCAAAAAAGCAGAGAACTCGAAACGTTTTCACTATGAGAGAACTCGAGCCCCACCCGTGCGAAGCGAGGGTGGGGCTTGTTTTGATCGGGCGCCAAGCCGGGCAGAGAGAGACGATGATTGTGAGTTGTGTGTTAAGATTTGGTTAAATCGGCCCTCAGGCGTCTAGACGGGCGGTGACGACCTCGCGGAATCGATCGATCGGCGCGGGTTGGCCGGTCCAGAGGGTGAACTGAGCGGCGGCTTGTCGGACAAACATCTCGATGCCGGAGACGGTGACGCAGCCAGCGGCCTTGGCTTCGCGGAGGAGCTTGGTTTCGACGGGGTTGTAGATGGTGTCGAAAACCACTGTGGGGTTCGGGGTACGGGGTTCGGGGTTTGGGGTGAACTTGTAGGGCGTCGCATCGATATTTGGGTGCATGCCGATGGGGGTGCAGTTGATGAGGATGTCGAAGTCGGCGGATTGGATGTCGGCCAGCTCTGCCGATTGGGCGTTGAAGGTGTTCGCGAGCGCGTTGGCCTTGTCGAGCGTGCGGTTGTAGATGGTGACGACTGAGCCGAAGGCGGTGAAACCCGCGACGACGGCCCGGGCGGCCCCACCCGCGCCGAGCACAGCGACGCGCTTGTCTTTGAGTTTTTCGCGCTGGATGCTCATGGCGTCGCAGACCGAATCGAGTGCGGCGGCGTAATCGGTGATGGAGGCGTAGAGCGAGACGTCGTCGCGGACGGTGAGGGTGTTGGCGGCACCGATCATTTCGGCCAGCGGTTCGATCTCGCCGTTCATTTCTTCAACGAAACGCAGGAGATTGTGCTTGTGCGGGATGGTGACCGAGGCGCCGCGGAAGTCCAGCGGGCGGTCGTCGAGGAAGCTGGCGACGGTGGCTTTGAAGGGTTCGTACTCAGGCGCGATCCGCATGGGCAGGTAGACGCCGTTGTAGTCGATGGCGGTAAAGCCTGCGTTGTGGATGGCGGGTGACATGGAGTGCCCGACGGGGTCGCCGATGACGCCGAAGAGTTGGGTGTCTGCGTTGAGGTGGTCCCAGCGGTAGAGCGTTTTGAGCTCGGCGATGGTGGGTTGGCCGGGCGCTGTGCCGTGGTCGTCGTCGATGGCGGCGAAGGTGAGCAGGGCCCCGAACTTTTTGGCCAGGACGCGCGACATCAGGCCCAGTTCGCCCATGCACAGGGCGATGGTGGGTTTGTGTCGGTCGCGGATGATCTCGAAGGCTTCGAGGTTGTCGCGGAGGGATCGGGCGTACCAGGCGAGCTTGACGACCCGGCAGCTGCCGAAGTCGGTCATGGCTTTGATGCGGCGGTAGAGGTCGGGTGGTCGGCGGTTGAAGTCGTGGGACGAGAGGATGAGGCCGGTGTCGGTGGGGCGGGGCTGGTCTTCGTGGTCGACCACGAGCATGACCTTTTGGCGGAGGTTGGCCGAGCGGTCGTAGGTGGCCAGTTCGATGTCGAAGTAGGCGGGTCCGGTGCAGGTGGTGCCGAGGTACTCGATGAAGGCGATGCGCTGGGCGTCGTCGCCGTCGTAGTCGCCGCCTTCCCACTCGGGGCGGATGGTGACGATGGTGGGCAGGGGGCAGTCGTTGATGAGGTTTGCGGCGGCATCGCGGTCGTCGGTGAAGCGGTCCAGGCGCAGCTCGACCAGGTCGGCCCCGGCGGCCTGTGCGGCGTTCGCGTCGGCCAGGGCCTGCTCGGCGGAATCGACCATGATGGGGACACAGAGCTTGGTCATGGGGTCGATAGCGTAGTGCATGGCCGGGCTTGGTACACTTTTGCCAGACCTCAGGGAGCACAAACATGCCACGGATTGACAGTAAAGGGCGGATACAACTTACGCCAAGCGACGCGATGAAGGCGGGCTGGCGCTCGTGGATCGGGCTATTGGTGGTCGCGAGCGGGGCGTTGATCGCTGTTCTGGCGACCCAGCCGATGTCGAGCGCGGGTCAGGCCAGCGGGGGATCGCTGGCGGGATCGGTGCTGGTGGGCGTGTCGATCGCGTGGCTGGTACTGCTTGGTGCGGTGGTATTGTTGCTGCGGAGCTATTGTTTCCGCGCGGTGTGGGATGGTCGGCCGGTTGAGCCGGGCAGCTATTTGAAGGGGATGTATCAGGTCTGGGGTGTATTGGTTGTTGGGGGATTGCTGGGGGCACTGGGAGCGCTGCTCATGGGATCGATGATGCCGGGCGTGCTGGTGGCGTTGGTTGCGATCCTTGCGCTTGTGTTTTCTCGGCCTGATGGGCGTGCACTTGGGGTATGAACAGTGTGCGTTCGCAACATAAATGCACCCATGAATGTTGGTCTGTCGATGGGGGACGTGTTGGGTATCGTCCTTGTTCTGCAACCGATTCTCATCAAAGGGTGGCCCGCCCATTTAGTTGATGCAACCGCTTTGTCACGGCGCGCAAGACTAGTTATGTTGTAGCGCTCGACCGCGATGGTCACGGCGTTCAGATACACCGGCCTAAGACGCTTAACTCCCACAAGCAACAGAGACGAGCACTTTGTCTTACGAAAAGACCGATCAGTTTGTATTCCCTAAGTGGGCCAACTACCTCCTGCCACTGCTGGTGCTGTCGGTCCTCGGCGGCGCAGCGGTTGTTCCACCGCTCGTGATCTACGGCGGTTCGGCGGAAACACTCAACGTTGGCTACCAGCCCGATCAGCCCGTGCCCTACAGCCACGCGACGCACGTCGGCAAGCTCGGCATGGATTGTCGCACCTGCCACAACACGGTTGAAGACGCGGCCTTCGCCGCCATCCCGCCGACGCAGACCTGCATCAGTTGCCACGCCCCCGGCACCGACCCCAAGGGCCTGCCCACCAGCCTGCCCGGTGCCCACCAGAACTCGATCAACCTCAAGCCCGTCTGGGAGAGCTATTTCACCGGCGAGTCGATCCCTTGGGTCAAGATCCACGACATCGCCGACTACGCCTACTTCAACCACTCGGCGCACGTGAACAAAGGCATCGGCTGCGTGAGTTGCCACGGCCGAGTCGACAAGATGGGCGGGGCGAACACGCAAGACTCGATCGCCGGCGTGTATCAGGTGCAGAACCTTTCCATGGGCTGGTGCCTGGAGTGCCACCGTGCTCCTGAGCAGCACCTGCGTCCACTTGGCGATATTACGAAGATGGATTATTCGCCCTTGGATAACGATCGTGTGAAGCAGGCGATCGCCGCGGGCGAAATCGAAGAAGATGACGAGCGGGGCGCACAGCTTTGGCTGGGCACCAAGCTCAAAGAAGAGTACGAGATCAACAACCCGGCGTACATGCAGTCGTGCTCGACGTGCCACCGGTAAATAAACCACTTAAGACAGAGGCAACTGCCACGTGTCGACGATAGAAGATCACATCACTGGACAGGCTTACTGGCGATCGCTCGAAGAGCAGGCCAATGCGCCCGAGTTGCTCGAGCAGTTGGGCGACGAGTTTTCGGGTTACGACCCTGAGGAGATTCAATCGGTCTCCCGCCGCACGTTCCTCAAACTCGCCGGTGCCTCGCTGGCGCTGGCGGGGCTGACACTGTCGGGCTGTCGACGCTGGCCTAAGGAAGAACTCGCGCCGTTTGCGGCGCGTCCCGAGGACCTGATCCCCGGTGTGCAGAACTATTTTGCATCGATGGCTGAGCGCGGCGGCGTGGCTCACCCGATGCTCGTGGCCAGCTTCGATGGTCGGCCGATCAAGGTCGAGAGCCACCCCAAGGCGGGCTATGCAACGGATATCTACGACCAGGCATCGATCCTGCAGCAGTACGACCCCGAGCGGCTGCGTGATGTGTTGATCGGCAAGGGCGACGCACGCAAGCGAAGCTCGTGGACGAGCTTTGAGACTTGGATGAATGCCAAGGTCGCTGAGCTCAAGGCCGATGGCGGCGCGAAGTTTGCCGTGCTGGCTGAGCCGACGAGCTCGCCCACGGCACTTCGACTCAAGGCGAAACTCAAAGCCGCGATGCCCGGGGCCTCGTGGGTGACCTACGAAGCACTGGGCCAGGACAACGCGATCGCGGGCAGCAAGCTCGCCTTCGATGGCAAGGCTGTCCGCACGCAGTACGACGTTTCGAACGCCAAGGTCATCGCTTGTTTTGACTGCGATTTCTTGAGCAACCACCCCTCGGCGACCAAGAACGCCAAGGGCTGGGCGATGGGCCGTAAGAAGCTGGACGATCATGACAACCCGACGATGAACCGCATGTACGTCGTGGAGTCGGCAATGTCGGTGACGGGCTCTGCGGCGGACGAGCGTCTCCCGGTCAAGCCGTCGCGTGTTGCCGCAGTGCTGGTTTATGTCAGCTACTTGCTCGGCGTGTCCGAAACCACCGGCAATATTAGCATCAACGCAAGCGAAAAGGCCTTTGGCGACAAGCTGGCTAAGGACCTGAAAGCCAACAAGGGCGCAAGTATTGTTGTTGCGGGCAGCAACCAGCCAGCCGAAGTGCATGCATTGGTCCACGCGATCAATGCGGACTCGGAAGCGGGTCTGAAAAACCTCGACAAGACGATCACCTACAGCGATGAGCCGACGGCCGACAACAGCGATATCACGCTGGCTGGGCTGACGAAAAAGATGGCCGCAGGCGAGATCGACACGCTGTTGATCCTCGGCGGCAACCCGGTGTTCGATGCCCCGGCCGACCTGAAGTTTGGCGACGCGATGGGCAAGGTCAAGCACGCGGTCAAGCTCGGCTTGTACCGCGATGAAACTGCGGCAGAATGTGAGTGGGCGTTGCCTGCTGCGACGAGCTTTGAGAGCTGGGGTGATGGCCGATGGTACGACGGGACCGTTGCGGTGCAGCAGCCGTTGATTTTACCTTTGTTTAATGGGCGAAGTTCGGTTGAGTTATTGGCAAGTGTGCTAAGCGACAAGTCGCTGAAGCAGCCAGCCGGATACGACTTGGTCCGCGAGACGTTCAAAGAGCAGGGCCTGCTCAAGGGTGCGAAATTCGCGGAGCACATGCTCGACCCGGGCTATGCTTCTGACTTGTCCGGCTTTGAAAAAGACTGGCGTCGCGCGGTGCACCTAGGCTTTGTGCCCGGCAGTGCGCTGAAGAAGGTATACGCCAATGCCAAGGTCGTCGCGCCTGAACTAACAAAAGAAAGCGCGACCGAAGTGGTCTTCGTTCCGTCCAGCGTGTTCGACGGCCGATTCGCCAACAGCCCGTGGCTGCAAGAGTGCCCGGACCCGATCACGAAGGTGACCTGGGACAATCCGCTGCTGCTGAGCGTGCCGGACATGAAGGCTAACGGCCTGATCAACGGCGACAAGATCAAGATCACCGTCGGCGGGGCAACCGTCGAGGCGATGGTCTTCGGTCAGCCCGGCCAGGCGGTCGGCACGGTCATCGCGCAGGTCGGCAACGGCCGAGGCCAGCAGGCCGGCAGCGTCGGCCAAGACGTCGGCTTCGATGTCTACCCGCTGCGTCAGTCGGCGGGCATGGGCTTTGCCCAGGCGACTGTCACGAAGAAGACCGGCGAAGGCTACCTCGCTTACACCTCGGTGCATCACCTCGTCATGGGGCTGTCGCCTGAGAAGGACAAGACCGCGGAGTGGGCACTCGAAAAACGAGCGGGCAAGATCGGCAAGTCCGGCACTAAAGGCAACGTCATCAAGGAAGGCAAGTTCAAGGACTTCAAGACCAAGAAGGGGCTTGATGCGATCATGGGCCACGGCCACGGCGACCTGTCGCTGCAGCTTTACGAATCCCCATCGATCTACCCTGATGGCTCGTTTGACCGCAAGCACGACGATGGGCCTGATGTCTTCAACAACCCGCATGCATGGGGCATGACGATCGACTTGACCTCGTGCATCGGCTGTAATGCGTGCGTCGTTGCGTGTCAGGCAGAAAACAACATCCCGACCGTCGGTAAGAAGCAGGTCTGGCGCTCGCGCGAGATGCACTGGCTGCGGACGGATACGTACTTCAAGGGCGACCCCGAGAAGCCTGAAGAGGTGCAGGTCGTTCACCAGCCGATCGCTTGTGTGCAGTGCGAAAACGCGCCGTGCGAGCAGGTCTGCCCGGTCGCGGCGACGGTTCACGACACCGAAGGCCTGAACACGATGGTCTACAACCGCTGCATCGGCACGCGGTACTGCTCGAACAACTGCCCGTACAAGGTGCGTCGATTTAATTACTTCGACTACCACGCCAAGGACGTCCGGGCCGACTTCGCGAACCCCTGGCTAAACATCCCCGACACGCAGCAGGACGCCGCGATCGACCAGATCAAGCGCATGGCGTTTAATCCGGATGTGACCGTGCGTATGCGTGGTGTGATGGAAAAATGTACCTACTGCACCCAGCGCATCCAGCGGGCCAAGATCACGCAGAAGAACGCGTACGTGCAGAGTCAAAACGAAGGCGGCTTCGCGCACAACGAAGTCGAGCAGAAGACCGTGCCCGACGGCACGATCGTCACGGCCTGCCAAGACGCCTGCCCGACCGACTGCATCACCTTCGGTGACCTCAACGATCCCAAGTCGAAGGTCAGCCAACTGCAGAATAAGAACAAGCGAAGCTACGCGGTGCTCGAAGAGCTCAACAGCCGACCGCGCACCAAGCACATGGCGAAGATTCGAAACCCGTACCCGAGCGATAACGCGAAGGCGTAAATACAACCTGCGGTGCGACGCATCGCGGCTAGACCCCAGACCCAGACCTTAAGTAATGGCAGCGATCCACCCCGGCAGCACGATCCCAACCGTCGAGACGGACAACACCGTCGACGACCCGCGCCGTCGCGCCCCGCTGGTGACCGGCGGGCTCGACTTTGCAGGCGTCACTGAAAACGTCTCACGCATCGCCACGACCAAGCCCACCCTCGTTTGGTGGATCGGTTTCCTCTGGCTTTCCTGCATGGCGATGGGCTTTTTCACGTTCATCGGTTACCTCGTTGTCACCGGCGTGGGCATCTGGGGCAACAACCAACCCATCGCGTGGGGCTTTCCCATCATCAACTTCGTGTTCTGGGTCGGCATCGGCCACGCGGGCACGCTGATCTCCGCGATCCTCTTCCTCTTCCGTCAGAACTGGCGGACGTCGATTAACCGCTTTGCCGAGGCGATGACG
>JARFRI010000209.1 GCA_029287335.1 Phycisphaera sp.
CGTGCGACTTAAAAGCTCCTGGCGGAAGCCCGGAGCAGCCACCGTATCCATCATTTGGAGGTGACGAGCAGTATCAGATGGTTGCACCTGGCTTCCGCCCGGTGCTTTGAAACGCATCAATACCTTTTGGGATGCGTATTAAACCATTCGTTTAGCCCGGCCCCAACGGGGGCGGTGTTTGAGTCAACAGATCCGTTATGGACGGTAAAAACTAACGCCGCCCCCGTTGGGGGCGGGCTAAACGTGGGGCTACACAGGTCAATACCGATCAATCGACTGCCCGCCATCGTCGTGCATGGCAAACGATAGGTTGCCTTCGCTGCGGACTTCGCCGTGTTGTTCGAGGGCTTTTCGCTTGTTGACCTTGGGGGCGCCGACCAGTTCGCATCTTGATTGGCGGTCGTCGATGGTGCCCAGGACGGTGCGGATCGAGTGCAGGAGGTTTTCATCCGCGCTGAGGCGCATGTTGGGTAGGCGGAGGTCGACGACGGTGCCGTCTTGATGCAGCTCGAACAAAACACCGGCCATGCCGCCGTTGCGGAGGCCCGCTTGTCGCAAGAGTTCCTTGAGCTTGTTGATCTGGTCCTTGGATTCGCCGTTGCGGGTCACGCCCTTGGGCTCGTGGATGACGATCTTGATCGCCTCGGCCAGGGTCTTGCTCGCCTGTTTCACCGGCACGACCTTATCGATCACGATGCTCGGCTCTTCGCGCCTCCGGTCGACCTTGCCGCAGAGGAACACCACCTCGTCCAGCTCCATGTGCATGTAGTTCATGGCGTAGCTGTCGGAGAAGATGACGCCATCGATCTTGCCGCGCTTGTCTTCGAGGGTGATCATCGCCATCTTTTGGCCGGCGCTTCGGCCGTTCTTGACGACGGTGGGCCGGACGCGGGTGAGCATACCGCCGATGACGATCTTCTGGTCGGCGGGCAGCGAGCCGATGTCATCAACGGTGACGGTGCCGAAGCGGTCGATGATGTCCTGAAACTCCTCGAGCGGGTGGCTGGAGACGTAGATGCCCATGACTTCTTTTTCGTAGCCGAGCAGTTCAGCGGTGGTCCAGGGGGTCACAGTGGGGAGGGGGACTTGTTGTTTGGCGTCTTCCGATTCGTCTGATCCGGGTGCTGAAGCACCCTCCGCCGGTTGGCCGAACATGTTGAGTTGGCCCGAGGCGCGGTCGCTGGCGGCGCGTTGGCCGGCTTTGACGGCACTGTCGAGCGCTTCGCACAGCGCGGCGCGTTGGTTGATGCCGTGCAGGCTGTCGAAGGCGCCGCACTTGATGATCGCTTCGATGGCGGAGCGGTTGATGGCCTTGAGATCGACGCGTTCGCAGAAGTCGAAGAGGCCGACGAATGGGCCGTTCTTTTTGCGCTCATCGACGATAGACTGGATGGCTTTTTCGCCGACACCCTTGACCGCGTGCATGCCGAAGCGGATGTGCCCGGTGCTCGGTGTTTTTTCTTCGCCGGGCATGTAGACGACGGTGAAGCCGACGTCGGAGAGGTTGATGTCCGGGGGCTTGACCTCGACGCCGCGCTTGCCGCTTGGGGTGAGGAGTTTCTTGCACTCGTCGATGTACTCGATGACCTTGTCGGTGTTGCCCGATTCGTAGGTGAGCACCGCAGCCATGTAGTGCAGCGGGAAGTGGGTCTTGAGGTAGGCGGTCTGGTAGGCGACGATGGCGTAGCCGGTGGAGTGCGACTTGTTGAAGCCGTAACCCGCGAATTTCAGGATCAGGTCGAAGAGCTCGGCGGAGGTTTTCTCGGGGACGCCGTTGATGTCTTTGGCGCCCTTGACGAAGTCGACGCGGGCGGCGTTGATCGTCTTTTCTTTTTTCTTGCTGATCGCTTTGATGACGGTGTAGGCCATGCGTAGCGGGATGCCGCCGAGCTGGTTGATGACCTGCATGACCTGCTCTTGGTAGACCATGATGCCGTAGGTGTCGGCGGTGAGCCGGTCGACGATTTCGTGGAGCTTTGGCACCTGCTCTCGGCCGTGCTTGCGGTTGTTGTAGTTGGGGATGAGCTCCATCGGGCCGGGGCGGTAGAGCGCGTTGGCGGCGATGAGGTCTTCGAGGCGGTCGGGCTTCATGGCCATGAGCAGGTTGCGCATGCCGCCGGATTCAAACTGAAACACGCCGGCCGTCTCGCCACGCTCGAACAAGGACAGGACGCGCGGGTCGTCGTATTTGAGGCGTTCCAGGTCGAGCGGGTCGTAGGCCGGGTCGTCCTGGTCGGCGCCTTCGCGCTGTTCGCTTTTTGGATCGGGTTTCACCGCGGCGGTGATCTGGCTGGTGGGAAAGTCTTGCGAAACAAGGGCTTTGCCGCGCTCGATGATCGAGAGCGTGCGCAGGCCAAGGAAGTCCATCTTGAGCAGGCCGACGTTCTCGCAGGTCGGGCCGTCCCACTGCGTGACGATCTGGTCTTCCTGTCCCGGGGGTTTATACAGCGGGCAGATGTTGTCGAGGGGTTGGGTCGCGACGATGACGCCCGCGGCGTGGACCCCGGCGTGTCTTGCCATGCCTTCGAGGCGCAGCGCGGTGTCGTAGACGCTTCGGATCTGTGGCGAGTCGTCGTAGACCTTGCGCAGGTCGGGCTCGTCTTTGAGTGCCGAGCTGAGCGTGGTC
>JARFRI010000213.1 GCA_029287335.1 Phycisphaera sp.
CAGATCGCCAAGGACGACCCGCGCGTCGTGTACCTCCCCGCCGTCAGCCGAGCACCGGAGAACAGCACGTACACCGGCTACCGCGGCAGGGTGACGTCGATGTTCAGCGACGGCACGTACGAGCGGGCGATGGGCCGACCACTAGACCCCGAACAAGACCACGTCTTCCTCTGCGGCAACCCCGCGATGATCGATCAACTCGAAACCGAGCTCGTCGAGCGAGACGGTTTTATCGTTAAAAGCCCTCGCCAAAAAGACGGCAACCTGCACTTTGAGCGCTATTGGTGATCAGCCGGTAATCCGACCCCCGACCAAACGTCGATAAGAAGCCTAGACTTCGCCGCCTGCCAAGCCCCCGCATTTGGACCCCACCTTGCTTGCCCTGACCTTCACCTACATCCTGCCCTGGGCGATTGGCCTGACCCTGCTGTTCGAGGCGGTCACGGTGCTGTTCCGTTTTGGCTTCAAGGTCGAGGCGACCCGCGATACCGCCAGGTACGTCGCCCGCTGGACGCGCGGCTTCCGTATTCATCACGGCTATTGGGGTGTCCCGCTGCTAGTCCTCGGCACCGCATTACTGGCGACCTCGATCGGCCCGATGCTCGCGGCGATGTGGCTGACCATCCTCGGCTTAGCGCTCATCAAGTCCGATCTTGTGCATCACTTCCTGGTGCTCTGGCCAATCACCGGCAGCCACGACTTCGACCTGGTTTACCCCGAGCGCGAGCAGTACCGCCGACGACGCGTCAATCGCTAATCGATCGGCGTCGATCGCCCACTAACTTGATAACGCTCGAGCACGGCCGCTAGCCCTCCAACGATCAACTGATGCTGATCTTTGACATCGGTCGTCTCTTTCGGGTCGGCTTGCATATCGAAGAGTTGTCCTTCCTTACCATTGGCATTTGAAGGCAAGATCAGCTTCCACTTACCCCGCCGAATCGCAAAATTACCGCGGTAGTCGTGGTGCACCACTGCGGGACGATCGGGGAGGTCACTCGCCTCACCCGTGAGCAGCGGCAGGATGCTGTAGCTGTCTTCTGCCGCATCATCGGGCAACTCGGCATCAAGCAGGTCCGCCGTGGTCGCCATGAAGTCATTGAGACAGATCACCTCGTCGCAACTCGAACCCGCCTCGATCACGCTGGGCCAACGCGCGATGAATGGGACACGGTGCCCGCCGTCATAGATTGATCCTTTGTCATCACGGAAGTTGACGCGGATATCGACGTTATGCTTCTTAAGTTCGCCGTAGCGTGCGAAGCCCCCCGCGGTGCCGTTATCAGTGGTGAAAATCACGAGCGTATTGTCCGCAACGCCGGCCTTATCCAACGCATCCATCACGCGCCCGACCACCGCGTCGGTCTCGATGACAAAATCCGCATACCGCGTGATCTTGCTGATGCCCTGGAACGGCTCGCTTACCGCGATCGGCGAATGCGGCGAGGTCAGCGACAGGTACAAGAAGAAAGGATGGTCCGTCTTGCTCTGGTCTCTGATCCACTGCGCAGTATCTCGTGCCTGCCTCGGCAGCAGGTCTTCGAGACGCCAGCCTGGCACCATTGGGCCGTCGTGGCCAAACATCGCTTTGGGCTTTGGCACACTCGGAATCTCAATCAAGCGGTCCTGCTCGATCCATGCGTAAGGCGGCATATTAGGCAGGTCGACCCCTGAAAAATAGTCAAAGCCATGCGCCGTCGGACCGGCACCAATGGGCTTGGTCCAATCGATGCGCTCCTGACATGCAAGCGTACGCTCAGCCTGGCCCGGGCCCTTCTTCCAGATCGCGTCATCGATTTTCAGATTCTCGTTCGCGAGGTTGCCATCCTCGTCGTACCAATCAAGCCCCAGGTGCCACTTCCCGACCATGCCGGTGGCGTAGCCTTGAGACTTGAGCAGTTCCATGACGGTCAGGCGGTCGTCCTCGATCAGCGGCCGACCGTAGTCCCAGAGGACTTCTTTCTTAAGCTCGGTCCGCCAGCAGTATCGCCCGGTCAGCAGGCCGTAGCGCGTCGGGGTGCAGACCGCGGACGCCGAGTGCGCATCGGTGAAGTTCATGCCCTGGCGGGCAAGCCGGTCGATGTTCGGCGTGCGTAGCGGGCCCATGCCCTCGGGGTTGTTGTGGGAGACCAGGTCGTAGCCCATATCGTCCGCGAGGATGAAGACGATGTTGGGCTTGCGCGGCGGCTCGGCGGCGTTCCCGGTTGATTGGCAGCCCGCGGCGATCAGCGCCAGCGGGACGATCAGGGCCAACAGCATCGTTTTCATCTGGTTCTCGCTAAAAAGTTGCCTACGATAACGGGAGCATTGGAACATAACCGATGCTGGAGGTGTTGACTGTAACGGAGCCGACATGATGCCAAAGCTTTTGCAACTTTGTTCTCTCGTGCTGCTCGCGGCCTTGGTCGCGGGCTGTGCCAATGAATCCACGCCCTACACCGAGCAGACCGCTCAGATCGACCCTGCCATGAACCAGCCCGAGCCAGAGCCGCCTTCGCCAAGCCCCAATGATGGGCTCGAGGAAACCAGCCAAGACAAAGTCGAGCTCACCGACGCGCAGTGGAAGGAAATCCTCAGTGACGAGGAGTACTACGTCCTTCGCAAGTCCGGCACCGAGTACGCCGGCACCGGCCGATATCTCGACAACGGCAAGGAAGACAAAGGCGCTTACCACTGCGTGGGCTGTGGCAACTACCTCTACGACGCCAAGCACAAGTTCCACTCCGGCTGCGGCTGGCCAAGCTTCTTTCAGGAAGTCGGACCCGGCGCGATCGTCGAGTACCGCGACGAGTCCCTGGGCATGCTCCGCACCGAGATGCGCTGTGCCCGGTGCGACGGCCACCTCGGGCACATCTTCAACGACGGCTTCGACCAACCCACCGGATTGCGCCACTGCGTCAACGGCACCGCGCTGATCTTTATCCCCCAAGGCAAGGACGCCAAAGACGTCATCCGCAAGCACCGCGAGCAGTATGCGGATCGTTAAGTTTTCCGTTGTTCGTTTTTTTAACGCCAAGACGCCAAGTGGCCAAGACGCCAAGAAGAAACCCTATTCATCCAACACCCGATGAGTGGTCTTCGTCTGCGATGAAGATCAACAGAGGTGTTTTGATTCAGGATTTCTTGGCGTCTTGGCGCTTTGGCGTCTTGGCGTTAAAAAGCGAACCCCTGATACACATTGACGAAGCAGTTGCCCCCCCCTACTTTGGTGTGTTCAGACTTGCCCCAAGGAGCAGCCCGTGACCACCACCAAAACGCCGCCGACCAAGCTCGATGTCCCGCTGCTCGATCTCAAGGGCCAGTACGCTGCGCTCAAGAGCGAGATCATGCCCGTGGTCGAGCGCGTTCTCGATGGGCAGTACATGATCAAC
>JARFRI010000223.1 GCA_029287335.1 Phycisphaera sp.
ACAGATTCGATGGATTGGCCTGCAAAAATGCCGCTCTAAGGCACGTTAGGCGTCTTCGAGCAACGGGAACCGATCAAAGATCGTACGGGTTGGGTCGAGTTGGCGCAGGCACGCGTCAACAGTGTCTTTGATCTCGCCAAGGTGGCCGGTGTAGTAGCCGGCCAGAGAGGGGTGTGCGGTGAGGCGGTCGACCTGCTCGCGGACTTGCGCCGTTGGGTCACCCTTCGCGTCGATCGGCACGGCCTGAACCGCGAGGATGCCGGCCATGTCCGCAGCCTGATACAACACCTCGGCACCGTAGTGATCACGCACCAGCAGCAGCGACTCGCCGTTGGCCGGGAGCAGTTGGTTCTCATCGATGCGATCCACGGTGAGGACTTCGACGACCTCGCAGATCCGGCCGTTGACCAGCAGCGACGCCGGCAACTCCTTGCCCAGTACCTTGCCTCGGCGGACCGAAGCCAGGCCGATCTTCAGCTTCGCCTCGTCGGTGACGTCGTCACCCACGATGATACGGATGGTCAGGTCGTAAAGCGGCTGACCACCCAGGCCTGCGGGCCACCATCGCTGGGGCTCATCGATGCCGAAGCGAAAGCCGCCTTCCATCTGCGAGCCGCATGGCTTGAGCAGTAGTCTGCCACAGCCCTCATCGTGGAAGCCGTCGGCCCCGTCGATCTCGGCCATGACGTACGCGATCGGGGCATCTGCGGTGCGATGGCCATCGTCGTTTGGCAGTGAGGCATGGGTGATGATGTGGGTGTCGATCACGGCCTGGTGGTCGTCGACATAACGCACCAGCGGGCGGACCGAATGGATTTTGACAGAACTAACCATTTGCACGAACTCCAAAAGAAAGGACGCACAGACCTAGGTGTTTGTATCGGCGTAAAGCTCAAGGGGCGGCAATTATTGATCGGTTTGTCAAGAAAAAACGCCCCGCCTGGGTTCAGGTGGAGCGTTTGGGTGCTTTGGTAAACAGCGGTATAGGCCGTTGGCGTTATTTCTTGCCCGTAAAGAATCGCTTGACCGCGTGGATGGTGAGCTGCCTGCCGACCTTGGCGATGGCTTCGGTTAAGGGGATTTCTTTCGGGCAGACCTTGACGCAGTTCTGTGCGTTGCCGCAGTCCGCGACGCCGCCGGGGCCCATGAGGACGTCCAGTCGCTCGCCCTTGAGCTCCTTGCCCGTTTCGTGCTCGTTGAAGTAGAGGGCCTGGGCAATGGCTTGCGCGCCGACGAAGTCGTTCTCTTTGGTGAACTGCGGGCAGGCTTCCAGACAGCAGCCACAGGTCATGCAGCGCGACAGGGCGTAGCGTTCTTCCTGTTCTTCGGGGAACTCTTTGGGGCCTGGGCCCAGCGCGGCGGTGGAGTCGATTGGTACCCATGCCTTGAGCTTGGTCAGGTTGTCGAACATCCGCTGACGATCGACGAACAGGTCGCGCATGACCGGGAACTTACTCATTGGCTGGATCGTGATCACTTGGTCGTTGGACGAGCCCTCAAAGAACTCATCGACCAAGCAGGAGCAGCTTTGTCGTGCCTTGCCGTTGATGACCATGGTGCAAGCACCGCAGACTTCTTCCAGGCAGCCGCAGTCCCAGACGACCGGGCGGACTTTGGTGCCGTCGATCGTGGTGGGGTTGGAGGCGATCTGCTGAAGAACGGTGATGATGTTCTGGTTCGCAGTCGTGGGGATCTCGAACTCTTGCCAATAGCTTGGCTGGTCGGGGCCGTCCTGGCGTTGGATGCGAACGCGGAACTTACTGGGTTTGTTGGGTGCAATCATGGTCTGGGTGTTTGGTATTAGGTGTTGGGGATCGGCGGGATAAATGCGCAGACTAACGTTGACCGTTTAGGACTTCGCAGCTGCGGTTTCCTTGGATTCTTTTTTCTTCTTCGACTTGCCGCCGTAGTCGCGGATGCGCGGCTGGATCAATGGGATGGGGACGTCTTCCCAGACGACCTTGTGTGTCTTGCTCGGCGCGTCGTACTGGCACACCGCCGACTTCTGGAACTTCTCGTCGTTACGCCCGTCCTGGTCCGAGCAGAAGTGACAGCCGCGCGACTCTTTTCGTTCGATCCCCGCGACGAGCATCGCCTCGGCATAGATGAGCATGTCACCCAGGGCCCGAGTAAAGCTGAGGTTCTGGTTGGTCCACGCGCCGTTGTCGCCTAGCTTGACCGAGTCGTATTCTTTGATGAGGTCTTGGACAACGCCGAGGGCTTTTTTCATGCCTTCTTGTGTCCTGACAACGGTCATTTCGTCGGTCATGATCTCGCCGAGCCGGCGATGGATGTCGTAGGGGTTGGCAGACTTGGTCGTGTCGTCGAGCGAGGCGATGAACTTCTCGGCTTTGGCTTCTTCTTGCTCGACGAACTTGGCGAAGACCTCGTCGCCCAGTTCGCTGATCGGGTCTTCCTTAGCTTGCTCTTGTGCATAGCGTGCGACGCCTAGGCCGCAGAAGATGCCGTCGAAGATGCACGAAAGCAGGGCGTTGGCACCCAGGCGTGTCGCGCCGTGGTACTGGTAGTTGACTTCGCCAAAGGCGTACAGGCCTTGGACGTTCGTCATCATGTTGTAGTGCGAGCCGTTGACCATGCCGGGGTGAGCAGGCTTGCTCGGGTCTTTCAACTCGCCAGCGTCGTCGGGCACGATGTCGCAGAGGAACTTTGGCTTGGGCTCTTGCTGCGTTTCGTAGACGGTGTACATC
>JARFRI010000250.1 GCA_029287335.1 Phycisphaera sp.
CTACCAGAGCTGGCAGACGCCCGAATGGGTCGAAGGCTACACCGAGAGTGTCCACCCGCTGCCTGCTTATGTGAAGTACTACGTCAACCCGGCCGGGATGAGCGATATCGACAACCCACCCAACGGATCGATCTTCGTCAAAGAACAGTTCGACAAGGACAAGCAGCTCATCGGCCTGACCGTGATGAAGAAAGTCGATGGCTACGACCCCGAAAACAAAGACTGGTACTGGGCGATCGCTGACACCGAATCGCGCATCACCAACGCGGGCAAGCTCAACTCGTCCTGGACCAGCTCGTGCATCGACTGCCACAAGAAGGGCGACGGCGGAGACGACCTGCTGTTCGTGAATGATTGATGCCTTGCAGCTAGACAGAACGAAACCAAAAGAAAAAGCCCGCAGCATTCGCGGGCTTTTTCAGAAGTATATTTTCGAATCGGATCAAATGAACGAGTTGCGAGCCGATTCGGGCCGGTCGCGTCCCCCGTCTGGTGCGGGGGTGATCCGGCGAGCTCTCTTCGGCGTGTATTTTAAATGCTTTATTAGAGCAGTTCTAAACTTAAAGAGAAGAGAAAATCCTAGATTTAACGGATCCTCCGCTAGGCGCGAACGGCGTTTAAGGGTATCATTTCCTCTGGTAGGGTTGAACGTTTTGCGATTGAGGTAAGGGGTGATACGACGCCGCCCCGGTTTGTGCGTCGCGATACCGGGTGGGATGGTGGGTCATCTCTTACGTTTTTCTATTCACGGAGCACGCTCCGTCCCGCACCGACATCCGACACGATTCAGCACGAAGGTCTGTGTCACTTTCTTTGGTTGGCGTCCACCAGCCATTCTTTTAACGGCCTGGCACGTGTGTCAGGATTCTTTTCAGGAGTTCTTCTCATGTCGATTCAAGGCGAAGTTAAATGGTTTGATCCCAAGAAGGGCTATGGCTTCATCGTCGGCCCTGAACAGCAGGACGTCTTTGTCCACTTCAGCCAAATCATGGGCGACGGCTTCCGTTCGCTCAAAGACGGCGAGGCGGTCGAGTACGACCTGATCGAAGGCGACAAAGGCCTGCAAGCCAAAGAGGTCAAGCGCGCTGAAGTGCCGGCATCTGTCGAAGCGGAATAAACCCGCGGTAGGTATGCCTTGCTCAGACAACTTGCGAAGGTGCTGTCACGGTGACCCCGCCTTCGGCGATGATCCGAGCCAGACCAGAATAAATCCGCCCGTGCTACGCCATCCCTTGCGTCGTCTTGGCATCTTTTTATTGCGCTAACATCGCCCCTGTCCCTTTCCTAACTTTCGTCCTGGTTCGCATGGTTCCCAATGCACTCGTCCTGTGCCGTACGCCCGAAGACTTGCGAGATGGCCGTTTCGATCCTTTTTGATTGCCCGCGGAGAAGATTGGTTGTGTGGAATTTGCCTGTCCTTGGCTTTGCTGCCAGGGCGTATACATACGAAAAATGACGTCGAATGAACACCCAAACAAAAGCATAAAAAATATTGAACGAACCCCTTGACATATCCCGAACAGACACTATCGTAGGGCGGTACGATCAGAATCCGAACACCCGCACCTTCAGTCCAAACCTCAGGAGACGCTACGATGGCACTTTCATCCACAGCCAGCAAATCAAAATCCAACGGCTTCCAAAAACGAGCTAAGCCCATGAAAACCCCCACTAAGACCGTCGCAGACGTCGCTGACAACGAACCAGCCAAGAAAAAAGCACTCGACCAGGCTGTCAGCCAGATCGAACGGGCCTTCGGCTCAGGCTCCATCATGCGGCTGGACGACGACCCGTCCAAGATCATCCCCGGCATCTCCACCGGTGCCCTCTCACTAGACCTCGCCCTGGGCGGCCGGGGCATCCCACGCGGCCGCGTCGTCGAGATCTTCGGCCCAGAGTCCTCCGGTAAAACCACCCTCTGTCTGCACCTCATCGCGTCCATCCAAAAAGAAGGCAAGATGGCCGCCTTCATCGACGCGGAACACGCGCTGGACCCGTCATGGGCCCGAAAGCTCGGCGTCAACCTCGAAGAACTGCTCGTCTCCCAGCCCGACACCGGCGAACAGGCCCTGGAAATCTGCGAGATGCTCGTTCGCTCCAACGCGGTAGACCTGATCGTTGTTGACTCCGTCGCCGCGCTGATCCCACGTGCCGAGATCGAAGGCGAGATGGGCGACAGCCACGTCGGCCTGCAAGCCCGCCTCATGTCGCAAGCCCTGCGTAAGCTCACCGGTGCCATCAACCGCAGTTCCTGCACCGTCGTCTTCATCAACCAGATCCGCGAGAAGATCGGCGTCATGTTCGGCAACCCCGAAACCACCCCCGGCGGCCGAGCACTCAAGTTCTACTCCTCCGTCCGCATCGACATCCGCCGCACCGCATCGATCAAAGACGGCGACCGAGCCGTAGGCAACCGTACCCGCGCCCGCGTCGTGAAAAACAAAGTCGCACCGCCGTTCCGCCAGGCCGAGTTCGACATCATGTTCGACGAGGGCATCAGCGCGTCGGGTGACCTGATCGACCTGGCCGTCGAAGAGGGCGTCGTGCAAAAGAGCGGCGCATGGTTCAGCTTCGGCGAAGTCCGCTTGGGCCAGGGCCGAGAGAACTCCAAGACTTTCATCCGCGAGAACCCCGACCTCTTCGCCGAGATCCGCGGCCTGGTCATGGACAAACTCGGCGTCAACGGCAAGCCCGCCGAAGAAGAAGCCGAAGCGGACGCAGAAGACGACAAAGACTGAGTGAGCCGTCTCTATAGCACCTGGCGGAAGCCCGGTGCAGTGATCGCCGAGTCACCTTCGCGCATGCAAAATTAAAACGCTTAAGCTACACGCACCGGCCTTTGGGCCGGTGTTTTTCATGCAAGCAAACCACGCACTTTGCCGATAGCAACACCATGTCACGCGGCCCCGACTACATCCTGAAGATTGATGGCCTCGCCTCGCCCGATGACCGCCAGGAAAACCAGCAGCAGCGGTCGGTGCAGAAGCGCCCGTGGATCGCGGTGAATTGGCAGTGCTGCTCGGTCTACAGCCGGATCTATCGCAACCGCGCGGGCAGTGCCTACGAAGGCCGCTGCCCCAAGTGCGGCACCCAAGCCAAAGCCACCATCGGCTCCGGCGGCACCAACAACCGCTTCTTCAACGCGGGCTAAAGCCGCCGGAACGGTTAAAGTGGCTTTGATACACCACCCAACCGGGACAGGCCATGCACAACATCAACCCCCAAGACGGCAGCCGGGTGATTGACTGGGGCAAAACGTCGGAAGACTATTCGACCCACCGTCCCGGCCCGCCACCCAGCCTGTTCTCAAAGCTAGCGGCACTCGGCGTTGGGCTTCAAGACCAAGCCATCCTCGACCTAGGCACGGGTACCGGCGTGTTGGCCCGCCAGTTTGCAAGGCAAGGAGCGAGCGTGCATGGCGTTGACGTGGCCGAAGAACAAATCGCGATGGCGCATAAACTCGCCGACGATGAAGGGTTATTCGTGGATTTCGCCGTGCACCCCGCGGAGTCCCTGCCGTGGACCGAGCCGACGTTCGACGTCGTGACTGCGAATCAATGCTGGCTGTATTTCGACAAGGAAAAAGTCGTCAAAGAACTGCGTCGCGTCCTTAAGCCCGGGGGGTTGCTGGTGACTTCACATTTCAGTTGGCTAGCGCGCCTGGACGAGATTGCCCGGCAAACCGAGCAGCTCGTGCTGGAATTCAATCCGGAATGGAGCGCCGCCGATTGGGCGGGGGTGATCCCGCCATGCCCGCCACGAATGGCTGAGGAATTCGATGTACGGGCGATGTTTTATTACGACGAACCGATCCCGTTTACACGGGAAAGTTGGCGCGGCCGGATCCGCGCGTGTCGCGGTATCGGCGCGACACTAAGCGAGCGCGAGGTAGAGGCCTTTGACGCCGCGCATGACGAAATGCTAAAGCGCATTGCACCAGAATCCTTCACCGTCCTGCACCGCCTGGACGCGCATCTCTTTGCGTTTAAAGATTGATAAACGATATCGGGTTTCTAGTGAATCCCAAGCGTCTCGTTGTCGTGTTCGATGACGTGGTCGGCGCTGGACGCGAGGTTGAGGACGGCGCTGAACTCGGTCGGGGTGTGGACCTGTAAGCATCTTGCCCGCGTATCAGAATCACCAAACGTTTTGGCGACGAGCGCGAGCAGTTCGAGTTGGGTTTCGGGCTGGTCGGTGGGGGTGAGTAAGAGGAAGATCAGCTTGGCGAGTTGGCCATCGGGCGCGTCGAAGTCCACGCCTTGTGTCGAACGGGCGACGATGACAGTGGGCTTGGTCAGGTCATCGAGTCTTGCATGGGGCACGGCCAGGCCGTTGGGCAGGGC
>JARFRI010000364.1 GCA_029287335.1 Phycisphaera sp.
GATCAGACCGGGGTCACTATGCCCCAGCCCATGCACGCCGATGCCGCAGATCATGTCGTACTTCACGCTGCCATCAAGCAACTCAACCAAAGGCCCCTTGCCCAGCCCCGAACCGAGGTAAGGGATCGGTAACGCCCCGCCTCGCAGCTTGGCGAAGCCTTCGAGTTGCTGCTGGTAAGCCTGCGCCAACGCGGGGTCGGCAGGTCGTGGCTGATCCAATGCCTGCTGAGCATCCGCGACCGCATCGGCGATCAATTGGTGGGCCTGTTGGAGCCGAGGGTCGGCGAGAAGTTGTTGTGCAGCAAGGTCGGGCATGGTGGAGTCTCACTCAGTCAATCGCGGCACATCCTAACAAGCAGGCTGATTCGAGACCGCGATTAGAACCACAATATCTATACCGCACGTGCAGATCGACCAAAAGGTGCTCAGCCAACGACACATCCGAGAAAAAGGATAACGTCTTGTCGGTATTTTCCATGAAGTCATGCCTTCATGCACGATAAAGCTTGTCTAGTCATCAATTGGCGGCTAGATTCACTGACAGAATGAATGCCCATTTGGCTTGGAGGATTCGTGCACCTGCTCCATCGTAAAACAACGTCGCTACTAATCAGCTACAGCCTGCTGTCGGGAGGGTCGGTCTATGCATTGGACACCGACGGTGCTATGGCTAGCAAGAACGATCGTTTCGCAAATGACCCCAGCTTTATTATGAACGGCTACGACCTCTCCGGCGTCGGCCGGTCTAGCAACGGGACCTGGGCGACATTGATCAGCGAGAACGTATTTGTCAGTGCGAAGCATTTCCATCCCGGTAACGGCAATACGATCACGTTCTTCTCGACGAATAATCCCGGCGGTGCCGCAGTTACGCGCACCGTTGACGGTATGAATAGCGCTGCCATCGCGGGCACTGACATCTGGCTCGGTGTACTCAATGACCCCGTGCCAGTTGGCTATGCCATCTATGACTTTGCTACCGAGGACATCGACAACGCTAGTTTTACGACTTCCATCTATTACGAGCAGAACGCTTTCGTGATTGGCAGGTCGCCTAATAGTTATAGCAATGCGAAGGATGTGGCTGTAGGGCGGAACATCCTGGATGATTGGGCCGACAACAACACCTACGGCGACTCGGTGATTTCCCTCGTGCAGGCCGACAACACCGAAGACAATTATGTGGCGTTTGAAACCGCGTTGGTCGGCGGCGACTCCGGCGCCCCTTTGTTCGTTGATTTTGATGAAGGTGGCGAGGATTCGGCGCTGCGCCTGGTGGGCACCAACTGGTACATCGATACAGAGGCAGGCGTGACAACCTTGAACGGCTATACCTATCTAGGCAACTACGACGGGCAGATTCAGGAATTTATCGACCTCCACGCCCTGCCTGAGCCCAGCTCGTTGACTGTAATTGGAGTCGTCGCAATCTTGCTCACCGCGCGTCGGCGTCGCGCCATCTAAGACGCGAAGACACAACCCATATTGATCTTTCATACGGTTCGTAGCCGACGTTTTGTTTGACCAAGGCTCCAAAAACCATCACATTCTCGCGTCACCGACATCGGTAGGAGTGGTGTCTTGTGTGATGATTTATAAAATAAAACCGGCTTGGTCTGATGGACCAAGCCGGTTAATGATTTCATAATCGAATAACGATCTCAGTCAATCATTTCGGGACCTGCGTCTGCTCGATCGGGTAAATCTTAATTTCTTTGTGACGCCAGCCTTCAGGTAGTCGCGGCTGTGTATTGCCGACCGTCGAATTGCGGAACACAAGGCCTTCGGGCTTGAACCCTTTATCGTACCGCAGGTTCCCAGGGCCGTTAAATGAGCAATCCTTGATCAGAACGTTTTGCGTTTTCCCTTGCATCTGCAAGGCGCGGTAGCTGCCTACCGTGGTGATATCCATGCGGACAAACGCCGAGTTTTTGATGTGGCCGGGGAACAGGCCTTGACCAACGTTATTGGGTGAACTGACGTCCTGCGCGATGAAGTTGTCCAAATTCACATTAAACCATTGGAACAGGTCTGGGTGGTACGTGGTGAACTTGCCGCGATCCAATTTATTGACGGTCACGTTCACCATCATGCCAAAGCATCGGCAGATGTCTTCCCAGCCACGCTCGATCACAACGTTACGGGCCAATAGCGAAGCGCCACTGAACGTCGTCTGCATGTCGGTGATCGAGGTGTCCGTGTAGTACTGTCTAGAGCTGTGATGAACAATCCATCGGCTTCGTGTGTTCCCTTCGATGCGGGTATCGTCGAACCACCACCACGATTCAGGGGAGTAGTTTCCGTAGTGCTCGTCCCATTGGCCCAACTTTCGCGTAATGCCCTTGAACTTGATATGGCGGTCGCGTGTATTGGCATTACCGACAATGATGACCTTGTCTCGGCTTACACCATCGGCGGCACGGATCGTCACCCAGCCCTCGGTATGGGGTTGAATCATATTAATAAGCTGCCCTACCTTGTAAGTCCCAGAATCCAGAACAATCTCGGGGAACAGTTCCTCGTTCTCGCCGGCATACAGTCGCATCGTTTTAAGCACGCGAGGCTTGCCCGAGTTGGGTACAGCGATGGCGCGGACTTCCTGCCAACCCGTCTTACCGCTGGCGTCTAGCGTCGCCCAGTATTCCTCACTGCCGGTACGAGGGTTGATCGTAGGTTCGTTGATCTTGATCCACGGGCCGCCGTCCAGGCTTAAGGCAACGTGGTCGATGCCATCAACATGGTGCGCGACCACGCCCAGATCGAAGCTTCCCGCAATCTGCTGCTGGGGCACGACGTTCCACTGAGCAATCGCGATCGCTTTCCCATCACCGATGTTGGCAGGCTGTTTGGTTTCACCTTTGAACCCATCGCCGGGCTCAAGTTTAGGTGCGACATCTTCTTCGTTCTCAAGCCCAACCTCTTCATCCACATTCAGATCAATCGCAAAATCAGAGACATCGACAAGCTGCTTAAGGATTTGGGTCGGCCGATCGGGTGTCAGCAGATGTACATGCAAGTCGTAAACCGCATCGGGCAATTCATTAATAACCGTTGGATCAACGCCGTAATCGCCATCATCTGCCGAACGCACGTGGCGCAGCGAGGTGAGTTCGTCACCGGTTTCGTGCGTAAAAATCCGGTACTCAAGGCGACTGCCCTCGGGCAGGTCGGCGTATTCAATCATCCGATAGCTTTGCACCTCTGCCGTGCGGGTCCATGGAATCGGCTTCTCGCTTGCTACCCAGAGCAGCTGAGCGGTGTCGGGATCCGTCGGCGAATCGAGCATGATGAATTGCAGGACCGGATCAATCCCATCACCAATCAAGGTACGGTCAAGAGCACGGTGCGAGGCGACGCCTTCGTCGTCTTGTTCCAATATTTTGTAGATGGTTTGCGAGGCAAGAGCCTGCGAACTTAGCAGGATCGAACCGACAATGATAAAGCGAAACAGATGTTGCAAGAAAGCACTCCTTTGCAAGGGCCAATTGGCCGTGTGGATTCAGGTTGAAGTACAGGTTTGCGTCTCACAACATCATGTCGTGAAGTTTTGTGCAATCCAGTATGGTGTACTTAGTGGCCTGTTGGCTGGGGAAGCCGGGGTGGGTGGGGTTGCCTGATCGGGGCGTTACGAAAATCAAATCGAAAAACGTCCTAAACGTGCTTCGATGTACGCTAACCTGCCTATATTAGCAGAAAAAACTACTATGTGTTCAGCTAATATTAAGTATTTTACTGCATATACAAGTAAAATACGCACACATATCACCCCTTAGTCCTTTGCCATACGTTGATTAGAATAATCTTTCCGTGAAAAATAGTGATGGAAAAAATTTCCAAATAGTCACAAAAGGGTATCTAGCAGGCGCCGAGTGAAGCTTCAAATTTTCACCGTTGCCGTCGTTATCCGTCACGAGCGCAACGCTGGACGTGTTCATATCTGCGCAAGAAAAAACCCCGCGGCAAATGCCGCGAGGTTGCTTCTGGATCGGGTTGGTCTGGGCTTAGCGCTTCGAGAACTGGAAGCGTCGGCGAGCACCGCGTTGGCCGTACTTCTTACGTTCGACCTTACGGGAGTCACGCGAGAGATAGTTCTCGTCGCGGAGCGCCTGCTCGAGGGTGGGGTCGTAACCCTTGAGGGCACGGGCCAAGCCAAGCATGACGGCACCGGCTTGTCCGGTGATACCGCCGCCGGTCGTGGTGACGAAGATGTCGAGTTTACCTTCCATGCCGGTCGCCTTGAGCGGGGCCAGGCACTGGGCCTGGTGCTGAGGCTCGGAGAAGAAGTCGCCGACCTCTCGGCCCTTGATCGTGAACTTTCCGTCGCCGGGTTTGATGCGGACGCGGGCAATCGCTGCCTTACGTCGGCCGGTGCCCCAGATGAATCCGCCAGCGTCGGGCTTGGCGGGCTCAGCGAGCGGGCGAACCTGCTCGACAGGGGCTTGCTCAACAGCGGTCAGGCTGGAGGTGTCGATCGTTTCAACAGCGTCGGTCGTTTGGTCTGTTTCAGTCTCGGTCATGCTTTAACCAGTCGTCGGGTATCAGTGGTCTGGGATTGGGATCAGGCGCTCTGCGATTCGAGAACCTTTGGAGTCTGTGCGGTGTGGGGGTGGTCTGGGCCGGCGTAAACCTTGAGCTTGCCGAGCATCTTCGTGCCCAGTTTGTTCTTAGGCAGCATGCGGCGGACCGACTCTTCAATCAGTCGCTCGGGGTGCTTTTCCTGGACTTCGCGGAAGGTCTTAACCTTACGGCCCGAAGGGTGGCCGGAGAAGGTCTGGTGGATCTTCTGGTCCAGCTTCTTGCCAGTGACCACAATCTTCTCGGCGTTGGTGACAACGACAAAGTCGCCGACGTCAACGTGCGGGGTGTAGGTCGGCTTGGTCTTACCCATGAGGATCATGGCAACCTTTGTGGACAGTCGGCCGAGGACTTGGTCGGTCGCATCGACGTGGACCCAGTCCTGTGTGACTTCTTCGTTCTTGGCGAGTGTGGTTTGTCTCATAGCGAGGCTCAAAGTGCGTTTGGTCGAGGCGGTCACGCTGCCACCCCAACGGGTCATCGTGCAGATGGCTGAACCGGTCGTTTTACCGGCATCGCGGGCAACGATGGTGCGATGTCACCCCCGGGATCAGGCACGGGCCTGGGCTGGGGGCGAACCGGGTAGTGTACCGTCGGCCACGTTTGTGTCAACCCAAGATAGGCCAATGAGCGTTCATTTTTCGCCCCCGATGCCCGTTTTATTCACCTGGGGCCTGATCCTTGGCCTCAATCTCCGCCGGATGGCCCTGCGGGCCATGGGACTCTGGCCCGGGGACCTCCGCGATGGGCACGGGCCGCTCTGCCGCCAGGGCGTCCACTTTCGCCTTGAGCCGGCCTTCCAGGCTGCGCAATTCCGGATCGAACAGCATGTCCTCTTCGCTGTAGCCCTGCTTCATCGCCTCACGCCAGTGCTTTAGCGCCTTCGTTGGATCCTCAAGTTTGTAGAGGATGTCGCCCATGTGGTCGTTCAGGATCGCGATCGTGGCGCCGAGCTCTTGCTCCAGGCCATGGAACCGGGCGAGCTGGGCTTCGAGCACCATGAGCGCTCGGCTCTGGGTGATGTAGGCTTTTTCAAACTCGCCGAGTTTGTACTGCACCCAAGCCAGCGAATCGAGCAGCGAGTGATTGGTTGGCTCCTGCTGCAGCGCCCGCTGGATCATCGCCTCGGCCTGACGCAAGTTCTTGTTCTGCACCACCCACCGGTAACCCAGCGCGTTGTTGAGGCCCGCGTGATCGGGGAACCGCCGAACCATCGTGAGGTACAGCGCGTCGGTACTGCTTTTGGGATCGGCCGCTTCGAGGTGACGCAACAGGATGGAGGCCTGATCGCCCGTCATTGCCGGGCCGGGTAGGACGCCCTGCTCATCCAGTTCAAGGGCACGTTCAAGCACTTGCTTGGCACGCGGCATCTGTTTTCGCGACACCGCCCGCTCGGCGATCAACAACGCACGAGACATCCCCGGTCCAACGGCCTGGGCATAACGCTCATGCATCGCCGTCGCCGAGGCTTCGTCACCCGCCTCGTCATAGATTTCAACCATCAGCGATAAGGCCACGACATTATCAGGCTCTTTCTCCAAGACGTTGAGCAACAACTGCTTGGCCTCGTCCTGCCGCGACGGGTTACTCCGGATATTTTGAGCCATGCCGATCTGCGCGATCGACGACTCGGGCAAGTTGGAGATCAGCCGGGTCAGGAACGCCCGCCGCATCCGATCGGCATCGGTCAGCCGGCTAAAGGATTCGCTGTAGTTGTATGCCAGGTCGATCCCAAGGAGATAGAGCGATTCTTCACTCGGGTTGCTGCTGATCAGCCGAAGCAGCAGGTTGCACGCCTCCTGAGGCTGGCCCATTTCCGCGATGAGTTCGATGCGGAGCACGTCGGATTTGAGCTGCTTGCCGTTCGCTCGGATGTACGCATCAATGACATCGAGCGCATCACGTGACTTGCCCGCTGCAGACATCGCACGCAGTGAGAACTCTAACATCGACCAATCCGCTTCAAGGTCCGGCTCCCCCAGCAGCGCATGCGCCTCGTCGCCCATGCCTAAAGCAAGCTGCAGTTGGACGGCAGGCAGCACCGCCGGCTGGACCAAGCGATCATCGGAGGCCTTCAAAACCGCGAGATAAGCCTTTAGCGCGTCGCGCCTACGGCTGGTTGATTCGTAAACGACTGCGGAGAGCAGTTCCTGCATATCGCGGGGCGCTGCAGCGAAGGCGTCGCTCTGGATCGCGCGCAGCAGCGTAACTGGCGCATCGATCGCGTTCACCGCCGCGCGGGCGTGGCTTAATGCAAGGTCAGGCGTCTGCGTAATTTGGCCTGCGATGAGAACGAGCAGGTCCGCCAACGGCTTGCCATCGCCGGGCTCGTTGTCGTCGAAACGGACTAATGCAACGGCACGCTCAAGCCGCTGAGCCGTTACTGGTCCACTGCTCAGCCATGCGCCGATCTGGTTGAGCACCTCGCCTTTCTCGGCGACGCGCGACAACGCGGACAGCCTCGGCAGGTTCACGCCCTGCTCGGCAAGCAGATCAGTAATCCGCTTGGCCAAGACCTGGGCAGGTAGGCCTTGGGCTAATAAATAATCGACCAATGCCGCGTCTTTATCGCTGACATCCGCAGCGCTCAATAGCGAGATAACTTGATCGACCGCCTTATCCTGATCGCCTACCAGTATTGCGAGATAAACCCGACGCGCTGCGAGCAGGTGCCGGGCGGTCGCATCCTCGACTTCGATTTGAGCGTACGCCTTGGCGGCAAGGTCATAGTCGCGCGATTGGAGATAAAAGTCGCCCAAGTCGATCCGAAGCTGCGGCAGCCTCGCCTTGACCACGCTCAACTCGCGCAGGAGTGTGTCGGGTGTCTTCGCGTCATTGCGGAGCTTGCCAAGATCGATTTTGGTGGTGGCATCAACGACGTTGGACAGCCTAGCCATCGCGGCGGTGGTGTAGCCAAGACGATTCAATGCGGTGCTGCGATAGGTGTCCGC
>JARFRI010000392.1 GCA_029287335.1 Phycisphaera sp.
GTGCGGCTTTTCCGTCTCGGCATATTTTTTCGTCAGCGAATCAGACAGATACGGATCAAACAACAACACCCCGCCGGGCGCTTTGATCAGGAACCCGCTTTGGCCCAGCCACCACACGGCAAAGCCTTGGCTCACATCGGCCGCGCGGATGTCATCCACCAGCGCAACGCCACTTTGCACCGGCTGAATCAGCTTGTCGTTCTGATTATCCATCTAGGCCAAGCTCCTTACGAACGATGCCGCAGCCCTCGACCAGAGCCGCCAGCTTCTTGCGTGACGCCCACCGTGCGGTCTGGCTCAGGCCACAGTCGGGCGCGAAGACCAGCTTGTCGGCCGGGGCGTATTCCAGGCACGACCGCACGCGAGACGCGACTTCTTCGGGCGACTCGCAGTGGTAGCTTTTTACATCGATTACACCGACCGCCGCATCGATCCCCGCGTCGACGACCTGCTTAATCAACGGCAGCGCGGTGAAGTTCAGCGTCGTCATCTCCATGTGCATCTCATCGACAGTGAGTTTAAGAAAATCCGGGAACATGGCCTCGGGCTCGCGCTTGCCGACGGCCCGTGCTTTGAAGTTACCAAAGCACATGTGCATATCGATCCTTGCCTTGCCGACGATCGGCTTGACCGTGCGATTAAAAATATCAACGAAACGCTCGGTCTCGCCGCGCCAGGCGTAGCAACTCATGCTCGGCTCATCGACGCAGATCTCCGTGCAGCCCGCCGCAACCAGGTCTTCGAGCTCTTTGCTGACCAGGGCCAGCAAAGCCTCGGTGATCGCCCATCGGTCGGCGTATTGCTCGTTGGGCAGCAGGCGACCGCTGAGTGTGTAAGGCCCGGGGATGCTGGCCTTGAGCGCCGGCGGGTTGGCCAGGCCTAGTGAGTCCACGACCTTGACCAAGCGTTCGTACTCTTCGACGACACCTAGGCCGTTGGGCGCGGTGAGTGTGTCGGTGATCGCGTGCTTACCGCGCTGGTCGTGGGCCGGTGGACCGAAGCGGCGTGGGGGTGCGGACTCGAGATCGATCCCGCGCAGGTACCCGTAGAACGACAGGTTGAAATCGAGGCGTGAGACCTCGCCATCGGTAATGACATCCAGGCCAGCGGCGACCTGATCGCGGACCGCGGCGACGACGGCGTCTTCTTGCGCTTCGGAAATATCATCCGGGCCGAACTGGTCCAGGTGCTGGGCGGCGAACTCAAGCCAGCCGGGGAAGGGGTAGCTGCCGATGACACTGGTGCGGAGGGGGCGGTTTTTCATAGGTGTAGCCTTTGCGTTCGATGGTTTAGTTTGATGCCTTGCCGACCTTTGCGAACAGCTTCGCGAGTCGGTGGGCGTGTTCGTCGTACGCCGCTTCGAATACTTCGGCCGCGCGCTGACTGCCGAGTACGTTGCCGGCGGCGAGGGCCTTGGGTGGCTGGCCCGCGTCGATCAATCGCTTGGCGACCTCGGCCTTAATGCAGTTGACCACGAGGCAACCGCCGACAGTGCTTCCGGGGGCGACGGGCTGCTCAAGGCCGTCGAGCTTGACCATGGCGTCGCCCACCGGGGCGCCGGTGTCCAGCACGATGCTTGCAAAGTCTTGCAGCTTCTTGCCGTCGGCCCGCTTGCTCGTGCTCGCCTCGCTGTGGTCTTTACTGATCAGCGCAACGACCTTAATGCCCCGCTTCTGAAAGCCTTCGGCGATCTCGATCGGCACGATGTTGCAGCCGCTGGAACTCACGACCAATGCCGAGTCTGTTGTCGCGAAGTCGTAGTTGCGCAGGATGCGCTCGGCGAAGCCCTCGACGTTCTCGAGGAACATCGCCTGCCGCTGGCCGTTGCTGCCGACGACGGGGTGGTGGAAGCTCAGCGACAGCTCGACCATCGGGTGGAAGCCGGGGAACGAGCCGTAGCGCGGCCACATCTCTTCGACCATCATTCGGCTGTGCCCGCTACCAAAGACGTGCACCATGCGTCCGGTGAGGATCGTCGCGGCGAAGAGATCGGCCGCTTGCTGCATCGGTTCGATCTGCTGGGCGACGCGGTCGTAGACGTCCTGCGCTTTGTGGAGGTAGGCCAGCGCCGGGCTGGTCGTGGGCGTCGTCGTACTCATGGTCGAAGCTCCGATTGAAAAGCAAAAAGTGCGGCACCCAAGGCACCGGCTTTTATTCCTAACGTCGCGGGCAAGATCGGCACCGCCTCGCCAAGCGGACGCCACTCCACCCGATCCATCGCGCCAGCGAGTGGTCCAAACAACTGCGGTCCTGCTTCTGCGATCCCCCCGCCGATCACGACGGCCTCGGGGTCGAACGTATTGATCAAAGACGCCAACGCGGCGGCAAGTCGCTCAACTGAAGCGTGCCAAACCATCGCCGCTTCCGCGTCGCCTTCGGTCACGGCAGCGAGCAGCGCACGGGTGCTGGTAAACCGACCGTTGCTGCGATCGGCGATGTTGTGGTTGCCGATGGCGTCTTCGATGGAGCCGGGCATGTTGCAGATGTCGGGCTGACCCGCCGCGTCGATCGTCATGTGCCCGAAGTGGCCGGCCCGGCCGTTGCTGCCGGTGTACAGTCGGCCGTTGATCATCACCCCGCCGCCGACGCCCGTGCCCAGCGTGAGCATGATGACGCTTTGCCGACCCGCTGCTGCGCCCAGGACGGCCTCGCCGATCGTTGCCGCGTGTGCATCGTTAAGCACAAAGACCTCTCGGCCCAGCGCTTCTCCGAAGTTCAGTCCTTCGAGCCCCGCCATCCGACCGGGCATGCACGCAATCGCGCGGTGATCCCGCTTTGCCAAGCCCGGGCAGGAGATCCCGATCGGCAAACTAGCATCCGCACCAAGTGTGCTGAGGACCGACTCGACCAACGCGATCAGTGTGTCGCGCCCTTCGACGCTGTCACGCTCGTCTTCGGCAAGCACCTCGCCCTCGCAGTCGATCAAGACGGACTTGACGCGCGTCCCGCCGATGTCGATGCCCACCGCGCTGGCGATTGCATCGCTCATGCCTGTCCCTCGCTCACGGTCCAGCCCCCATCGACCGCGAGCACTTGACCCGTGACGAAGCGCGATTGATCCGACAGCAGGTAGACCACCGCAGCATCCAGGTCTTCGGGTTTGCCGATGCGCCCGCCGTCCAAGGGCTGCTTGGTCTTGATAAACGACATGATGCCTTCGTTGGTCGCAGCGCGCTTTGCCATCGGCGTCTCAACGAGTGCCGGTGCGATCACGTTAAATCGAATATCCCGCTCGGCGTAGTACGACGCACAACTCTTGGTGAAGCCGATGATCGCGCTTTTTGCCGCCGCGTAGACATGCGTCGTAAAAAACTTGGGCGAAGGCGACCAGCCCAGCACACTGCCCATGTTCAAGACA
>JARFRI010000050.1 GCA_029287335.1 Phycisphaera sp.
GCCCCATCCAATCCGCACGAGCAAGAGACACCGTCGCCGCCGGCAGAGCCGGTGTTGGGCGAGCGTCGCATTAAGCCGCGTGCAGACCGACGCCGCAAGAGGCGCCCGAATGAGCCATCGACCGATGAAACCGTTAAGGACACGATCGAGTCCATCGTAATCGCGTTTAGCCTTGCGTTTGTCTTCCGAGCTTTTGTTGTTGAGCCCGTCATCAGTCCGACCGGTTCAATGGCGCCGGCGATGCTCGGCACCCACGCACAGATCAGTTGTCCTTCCTGCGGTTACCACTTCGATGTCGGCGTTAACCAGGGATCATTGACCGGCGCATCACTCGTCCCGATCACCTCGGCCGACTGCCCGATGTGCAATTACGAAGTAACCACCGCGATGGGCACCAAGGCCCGCTCGGGCGACCGCATCCTCGTCAACAAATTCAGTTATCACCTCAGAGACCCTGCGCGTTGGGATGTTGTCGTCTTCAAAGCGCCGCAAGACGAACAAGTCAATGGCGTCCCCGCGCCACGAGCCAACTTCATCAAACGCCTTGTCGGCCTTCCCGGCGAACGTGTCGTCCTCTTGGATGGCAACGTCTTCACTGCGCCGGCGGGCACTGACGACTTTGCTATCGCACGCAAGACCGACCCGCTGACCAACCGCCATTGGGAAAAAATCCAGCGCGCCGTCTGGCAGCCGATCTACCACAGCCAGTTCGTACCAATCCAAGACGCAAGAGCCAATGGGCCGGGCCGTGATAACCTCCACGCCTGGCGTGTGCCTTGGGTCGCGGAAAGCGGCGAGTGGGACCTGGGCACCGACCGGAGGCCAAGCCGGGTATATCGCTTTGAGGGTGGCGAAGGTGAGATTCGATTCAAAATGTCGGGCAACTATGGCACGCCGAAATACGACAGCCAGCAGAATAAGTACCCCTACAACCAAGTTGCCGGTTCGACCAATCCGATCGAGGACATACGCCTCGCTGCGTCGTTTACAACACTCACGGATACCGCAGAGTTGGTGCTATCAACCACCGCGAGACTCGATCTTCCGGGTCGAGGCCCCGAAACGCTCGCGGCAATACTCGACACCTCGGGCAACCTCAAACTCCAAGCGATCTCGGAAGACGGCACGACACGCAGCCTTGGCGCCGAACAAAACCTCAGCCCACTGAAGCAAGGCATCGCAACGACCATCGAACTGTGGTTTGTTGACGACGAGGCGAGTGTATGGATCAATGGCCAGCGCGAGCTGGTCTATCGTTTAGACCTAGCATGGGATCAGGTCGCGGCACGTCTGCCTCAGGACTACACGCCAAGAGTCGGCCTTTCAGTAAAATCCGACGGGCCAGTTGAATTGCGCCGCGTCGAATTGGACCGTGACCTCTATTACGACGCCAGCGGCTACACCACCGACGGCTTCTCTCGCGCTCAAGCCAAACGTATTAATGGTCGGCTCGACCTAGGTGGACACCCGCTCGACTTACGTGAGCAAACAAGCGTCCACGACGCCGAACTCTTCTGCCTCGGTGACAACCAGCCGGCGAGTAAAGACGGCCGCGACTGGTCTGGTGTCAACCCATGGATACAAGAACGCTACTTCGACGGGGAAAGGCGGCTGGGTGTTGTGCCAAGGAGCCTGCTGGTTGGCCGAGCGTTCATGGTTTACTACCCCGCACCGCATGGCTTTTCTCCGCAGGGCAAAGGCGTGTTACCCGACTTTGGGCGGATGCGTTTTGTGCATTGAGTGATGTCATTCAGCCACGCAACGGTAGATTTTTCAGCCATTTACAGTTTCGCCCCATCTCGGCTCTTATAGAATTCATCCACAACTCAGATATCTAAGTCAGCCATTAAGTCGTGGATACTTGGCGAAGTAGACATCACCATCATTTGACTCTTATAGAGGCCATGGGCACAATCTTTAAGTGCTGCCTAAAAAGGACTTACGTTCCGATCGGCCATTCGGATTGATGCTTTGATCTAACTGAATATTATAAAAATGTCCACGATCGAATCCCACCTATCTCGGCTTTCCACAACTTTCCCACCCTCTCGGGCAGTGTCGTATCCTGTCCTTGGCGGTCTTTGAGAACTGAAAAGCAACGGAGCGACGCAAAATCACTAATATGGCCGCATGCAAGCTCAAGCCACCAGCGTCATGCGGCACGTCATTGCCGCTTTAGTCACCAACGAGCCAGGCGTCCTCGCACAAGTTGCCGGGATGTTCGCCGCACGCGGGTTCAACATCGATTCACTTGTTGTCGGCAGAACCGAGAACGCCGAACTCTCGCGCATGACCATCGTCGTCATTGGCGATGACGCCGTGCTCGAACAGGTCCGCAAGCAACTCCAGAAACTTGTTCCTGTCGTCAAGGTCGTCGATTACCAAGACGTGCCTTTCGTCGAACGGGACCTCGTCATCGTGCAGGTGAATACCCGCGAAGGCGACAACCCCGCCGCCCACCGCACCGCAGTCATGCAGGTCGCCCAGATCTTCCGCGCCAACATCGTCGATCTCTCTCAGGACCGCATGATGCTTGAGCTTGGTGGTGCCGAAGAAAAGCTCGAGGCCTTCGTTGAACAGGTCAAGCCCTTTGGCTTGATCGAGTTGGCGCGTACCGGTGTGATCGCGATGCCCCGTGGTAACAGCGATGGCACACGACGCACCATGCGCAGCGGCTTAGTTCGTATCGCCGACATGCCCCAGCACGATGACGATGCAATCGACCCAAGCGACCTGCCGCCGGGTTGATCAGACGCGCGTTGTCGCTACGCCCTCTAAACTACAACCATGCCCAAACGTATCCGCATCAGTCTGGCGAATAAGTGCCAATTGTTGTTCGGACTAGGTGTTGTCCTGATCGTTACTGCGGCGCTGTTCGTCGTAGCCATGCGCATGAATCACCTGGCTGAGCAAGGACCAAGGCAACGCGCGCGTGACCTGGCGGGGCTATGGATCAGCGGGCGCATCGAGTTGATCGAACGGGACGCTGCGTCTGACACACGCGGTAACCCCGCAGTCGACCCCGGCATGCGTATCGATGTGCTCAGCGCACGCGAAGCCAATCTTCGGGCGGATGAAGACCCGTTCTTATTGCGCGCCTTCGAGCACTTCAACAGCGCAGAAGACACCACTGAATTTTTCGCCCCAAGTGCCGACGACCAAGGCAAGCAAATCTACCTCTATGCGCGAGCCGTACGACTTAGCGAAATGGGCGACCGCGACCCGGTCACGCAATCCGCAGGAACCGCTAACCAAGACCCCCTTGAGAAACTGATATTAATTCAGCTTGTTGATGAAGAGGCGAACAAGCAGCGCACACTCAATCTGATCTACCTCATCGCTGCGGGCCTGACTGCGGGACTTTTTGCGATCGCGGCCTTCTGGTTCATTACGACAAGGCTGATTCTCTCGCCGGTCCGTGTGCTGCGAGGTTATGCCGAGAAGGTCTCCGGCGGTGACATTAATATTCGCAGCGATATCAATACCGGCGACGAGTTCGAACAACTCTCGGACATGTTTAACGCCATGCTCGATACCGTCCGTTCAACGCAAGACCGCTTGACTGGAGCCAACAAATCGCTTGACCTGAAACTTGGAGAATTGGCAGAGTCGAATGTTGCACTTTACGAAGCAAATCAGATCAAGGGTGAATTCCTAGCCAATGTCTCGCATGAGTTAAGGACGCCTTTGAATTCGATCATCGGTTTCGCGGAGGTGCTTCAGGAAACACTTGCCAGCAGTAATAACGCGCAAGCCGAGAAACAAACACGCTACGCCTCGAATATCATCCTTTCCAGCCGACGCCTGCTGGAGTTGATCAATGACCTCCTGGACCTGGCCAAGATTGAAGCCGGTCGAGCGGAACTGCGATTGGCGACCGTGTCGATCAAAGACACCGCCGAAGGATTGGTGAATTTGATCCGACCCCAAGCCGAAAAGCGAAGCGTCGAACTAAAAATAAAGGTCCAGCCCAACTTGCCCCCTGCTGAAACAGATGCGGGCAAACTACAGCAGATCATCTTTAACTTCCTCTCAAATGCGATCAAGTTCAGTCCCGACGAAGGCACCGTACTGTTGCAGGCAGAGTTGGATGAAGCAGAATCGGGACGCGGTGTGGCGAATCTTCGGCTGTCAGTCAAAGATCAAGGCCCCGGCATCGCGCCAGAAGACCACGAGCGTGTCTTTGAAAAGTTCTCACAAGTCGATGCCTCCGCGACGCGCACTCATGGCGGCACCGGGCTGGGTTTGACGATCAGCAAAGAACTCGCACAACTTCTCGGCGGATCAATCGAACTCAAAAGCAGCGTTGGCGAAGGTGCTACTTTCACGCTTGTGATCCCGCTGATCTATCAGCCGCCTTCGGCACCGCTGATGCCTGAGGCTTAAGGAATCCCGCGCACAATCGTCGGACCGATTGCTTTGGTTACCCAGACCGGCAGCTTCTGCCACTTTTCAATCCGCTTACGATTGCGCGGATCGTCGGGCCGAGCATCATTGAGTGAGCCGCGCTGCAGAACGACCTGCCACGGCGTCGGCTCAGGCTCGGCACCCCACTGCTTTTTGAATCGATACGTTCCCGAGCCTTCGCTGGACCGACCAAAGTCGAACCGCGTTGCCCCCCTAGCAATCGAACGCTCGATCAACTGGTGGTACATCCACATGTTCGCACAGAGGTTGTTGAACTGGCGAAGGCAACTGGCCGATGGGATCTGCGTGATCGCATGCCCACCGACGCGATCGTGTATCAAGACCGCTCCCGCAATAGGTACCGACTCAAGTGTTACCAATGCAATCTCGCAACGCTCGCCAAGGCAAGCCAACATCGCTAGAAACAATTTTCGCGGGTAGACCGGCGTGCCCAGGTCACGCATGTTTGTTGCAAATACGCTATAGAAACCGGGTAAAAGCGCTTCGCGTCCGTAGCTGATCTGTAAGCCACCTTGCTCGCCCTTACGTACTTGGTTTCGTACCTTGGCCTTAAGCGATGGCCAGAGTTGCTCAGACGTACACGGAAGGTCCAGTACCATCCGGTGCTTCTCGTTTCTCGAATGGGTGAATAGCTCGGGGTCAAAGGGCTGTCCATGATGACGCAATTCGAGATAGCGCACGTCGTACTGCTTGGCGAGTTGCGTAGCGTGTTCGACAAGTGCGTAGCCGGATTCTTTGTCAGCGGTCAGCAGCCCTGCGCGGTTGACGTATGGCAAGCTCACGAGGTGTTTGCCAAATAACGGACTTCGTGTCAAAGCCAAAGGCAACACACCAGCGAGTTGCTTTCCCCGCCAATCCAGTAATGCTGATGTCTTATGGTGCAATGCCTGCCGAAGGATGTCTAACCAAGCCGGGTCGTGTTCACCGCAGGCGCGATCCATGACGCTAGAGTCATGCATCAACTCGCGGATCGCCGCGCGCTGCTGATCGTTGAGCTGTCGGACGTGCTCGATCACGCGGCCTGCCTCGATCGGGTCGGATTATGAATCGGCTTAGCGGGGACGCCGACGACCGTTTCATTGGGAGCGACGGGCTTCGTCACGACGGCTCCAGCGCCAATAATCGCTCCATCGCAAACGTCCGCCATGACGACTGCATTGGCGCCGATCCACACGTTTCGGCCAATCGTAATTCGATCGTGTCTGACACTTGAGGCGTTGACGCCTTGCTCGCCGGTGCCGTGATGGTGTCGACCGGAAAGCAGCTGAACCCCATCTGCGATGCGCGTGTCGCTGCCAATCGTGACGCGACCGACGATGCAGAATCGCCCAAGGTAGACGCGGTCGCCGATCTGCGCGTCGCATTTGCTCAGTAGTGTTTGGTATCCGAAGTGAACATCGTTGCCAGAGGCTTCAAGCACGCGACCATAAAAAGCCTGTCGTGTGTAGACACCAAGCAGAGCCGGTATCCCTGCGGCACGCTCGCTGACTAGGCTCAATGCCCGGTCAGCTCCGACGACCCGGCGCAGTAAGGCGTAACGGACAAGCAATGGCAGCGAACGCAATACTCCTACAAATTGACCTATTGATTTAAGCATCTGCCTATCTATCGGCAGATGCCCTTTCCTCAGACGATTTGAACGCGAATCACTTGGTGATTATCCGGAACAAAGCGATGCCAATCAATGGCCTGCATTGATCAGTTCAGCAAGCTGTGCTGCCTTAGCTGTCCACGACTCACTGGCCAACCGACGTTTGCGGGCTTCGATCTGCTCCGGCGGTGTACCGGTCTGAACGCGCTTTAGCACGAGACGAACGAACGATTCAGCATCACTCGCCAAGTCACAGCAGTCCGCCCATTGCCGGGTCGAGGGCAAGTCACGTACCACCACCGGTTTCATCGTCGCGAGGTATTCCTTGAGCTTGAGCGGCTGCATCATCTGCGTCACGGGCTCATCCACGTAAGGCATGATCAGCACTCGTGCGCTCGCGGCATAAGCAGGTAAATCCCGTTGAGCGACCGGTCCGAGCAAGTCGCAGTATGGGTCTGCGAGAAAGCTCTGATAAGTCGCGCCCTTTGGACCCGCTAAAACAATTTTACAATCGGTATCCTTCGCGAGCCGCATAAGCCATTGCGTTTCCATACGCCCGTCCAGTAAGCCCCAAAATAATGCGATATGCCTGGCGTCCGACGGCCAATCCTCAGATAAAATGCTATCCATCGCGGGGTTTTGCCAGAAAAGTAGATCCACGCCGTGGCTGATCGCCACTGATTCCCTACCAAGTGCCTTGATGTACCTGGCGATAACCTCGCTTACAGCGATGAGGCCGTCGGCAAGTGCAACCTGAGCCTTATCCATCTGGGTCATAATGTCGTGATCGACACCGGGCCACTTGTCGTAGAGGTCTACGCAGTAATAGATCCAGCGGTCCGCGTGCATCCTGCCGATCAGGTCAGCAGTCGTTGGCAGCGTACTGAGAACAACCGTGCGGTGCCCTTGGAGCAGATTGCGGTGTACCGCGTTGATCACCGATATCGCGTTGAACCTACGCTGTAAGCGATTGCGGTAGCCGGGGTACATCTTCGGAGCGATAACCTTTAGCCCATCGGGTAAGTCCACGGTAGGACCGCGCCGCGGCTTGAAGAACCATGTCGTCAGGATACCCGCAGCCCGCCCCATGTCGGCGAGTGTCAGCCTCGGCCTTCGCGTGCCAACGGTATTGACCCACAGCGTCGGGTAGTGCGGCAACAACTCCCTGATGAGGTGCTGGCTGGACGAGGGATGCCGGCCCCAGTCGTCGGCGAAGACGATGAGTTGCGTGGGCACAGGCGGCGGCGGGATCTCCAGCATGTGCAGAGTTTAGTGCAGTCCACGTTAGCCAGAGTTTAAGACGCCGATGGTGGAGAACGTAAAAGATGACGCGTCAAAGCGATCGGCGGGACAAGGCCGCTGGCTAACGCTACTATGAGAGATACCGAATAGGAGTTTGCCATGGGTATCGAATCCGCATTGCCGACCGACGGCGTCATGACCACGCAGTTGCAGAAGGTCATCAACTGGGCACGGCGTTCATCCGTCTGGCCCATGCCCTTCGCCACCGCCTGCTGCGGCATTGAACTCATGGCGACCGCGTCGTCGCGCTATGACTTGGCCCGCTTTGGTGCCGAGGTGATGCGCTTCAGCCCGCGGCAAGCCGACCTCATGCTCGTTGCGGGCCGAGTGAGCACCAAGATGCTGCCCGTCCTTCAACGCATCTACCAACAGATGACCGAACCCAAGTGGGTGATCTCGATGGGTGCCTGCGCCTCCACCGGCGGCGTGTTCGACACGTATGCCGTGGTGCAAGGCATCGACCAGTTCATCCCCGTCGACGTCTACGTCCCTGGCTGCCCACCACGCCCCGAGACACTGATCGAAGGCGTCATGGCCATCCAGCGCATCATCGACGAAGACAATATCCCCAAGGGGCCAGATGGTAAACGTCTTCCTCTGAATCTCGTCGTCCAGCCAAACGCCGCGCCAAGGCCTCAGCCCGTGCCGGTGAGTATTGGGCAGAGTTAGGCCGCCGCCGAAATCAATTCTTTCGCCTGCTTTCGACTCGTTGCTGTCGCGCCGGTGCCTGCTAGCATCTCAGCGAGTTCGTTGACGCGTTCTATCCCAGTGAGGGTCTGAACGGTCGTGTCGGTGCGTTTGGCCTTGCCGGCTCCCGTGACTTGCTTGATGATGTGGAAGTGTTGGTCGGCGAAGGCTGCGATCTGCGGAAGGTGCGTGATACACAGCACTTGCTTGTCGTTGTTTGTTGAGGCGGCGAGTTGTCGGAGCTTTTTGCCGATGATATCGCCCAGACGTCCGCCGATATTGGCGTCGATCTCGTCGAAGACCAAGACATCGACGCCGCTACCGGAACTGTTCGCGCCGCGCTTAGCGCTTAGTACCGACTTGATGGCGAGCATGACGCGGGATAATTCTCCACCCGAGGCGATCTCCCGCAGGGGGCGCTCGTCTTGCCCGGGGTTGGTACGGGCGAGGAAGTCGACGCGGTCCAGGCCGGTGGCGCTGGCGTCGGTCAGTTCATTCGGTTGCACCTGCACGCTTAGGGTGGCCTCGGACATGCCGAGTTCTTTAAGCTGACGCATGATCTTCGGGCCTAGCGCCGCGGCGGCCTTGACTCGTTTGGCGGTCAGCTGCGTGCCGATCTCAGCAAGTTGTCCTTCGAACGCGGCGATCTGCTCGTCAAGCTTGTCTTGGTGGGTCGATTGATTGCTTAACTCGTCGACCTGTTGAGCAATGTGCTCGCGGTGATCGAGGACGGGGGTGAGCGGGTCATCGAGGCCGGCCTTGGATCGGCCATCGCCATACTTCTGAATCAGGCGGTTCAACGCGTTGAGCCTGCTTTGCACCTCGGCGAGTTCCTCGGGGTCCATCTCCAAGCGATCGGTGTAACGTGACAACTCATAGGCCGATTCCTGCAGCGTCAATGTCGCGGTGCGGACCTGCTCGGCGATGGGTTCAAGCTGTTCATCGATCTCGGCCAGGCCAAGCAGCACATGCGTCATCGCCTGCAAGCGCTCCGCGATGGACCCTTCGCTGTCATAGAGCGCGGTGTAGACCGTCCCGGTGTCTTCCTTGATCTGGCAGAGGCTGTTGAGCACGCGTTCCCGCGCGGTAAGTTCGGGCATCTCCCCGGCCAGTGGCTCGACGCCATCGATTTCGCCGAGTTGGAATCGGTAGAGGTCGAGTTGCTGCTCGCGTAAATCGGAAGAGGCCGTGAGCTCATCGCGTGTCTGGCAGAGGTCGTGCCATTGCTTGTACGCCTTACTGAACTTCTGCCGCAACAAAACAGCTCCCGCGTAGTCATCGAGCAGTGCGAGTTGCTTGGCGGGCCGCATGAGCGTTTGGTGGTCGTGCTGGCCGTGGATATCGATGAGCGTCTCGGCGGCGCGCTTGGCCATGGCCGCGGTGACAGGTTGGCCGTTCGCACTCAGC
>JARFRI010000097.1 GCA_029287335.1 Phycisphaera sp.
GAGTTTCTGACCCGTTTCGACGAGCAGTCGTTGGACGTGTACCTGCGTCGCCTGTCCACCGTCTGCAACCACCGCGGCCGAGCCTCGCGCTGGGTCCGGGACACCAAGAGCCCCGCGGTGACGATGCGCATCGCGGCGTAAGACCCCGGAGAAACGGGCGGGGAAGTCAATCTGTCCAGGTGCCGCGTCGCGTCTATTTCGGCGTGACGACGGCGGACCAGTGGGTTGCTTGAGTGCCGGGGGGCAGGGGGGTTGCGATGACCAGGTCCAGCCAGTGGTTTGGGCGGATGTAGAGGTTTTCTTCTTCGAGCAGGAAGCCGGCGATCGCGTTGCCATCAACGTCGGTCGCGTTGATGAGGATCATGACGCGACGGAGGGTTTTGTCGCCGGTGTGTTTCGCGCTGATGCGGACGGCCGAGGCTTCGCCCAAGTCGGCGGGGTGCAGTCGCACGTCTTCAAGCTTGTCGGTTTTCTCTGCCCACTCTTTTACTGTGACTGCGGCGCGAACGCTGCGGGAGCGCTTCCAATACCGCGTGGGGATGGTCAGGGCGTAGGGCTGTTTGGACCTGGGCCCAATCATCGCCAGTGGCGCGTAGGTCTCGGCGAAGACGTTGCCCGTGCTGTCCAGCAACATAATGTGCAACTCGCCACGGACCATGGCTTGGGGTGAGCTGTTGGTCAGCGAACTGGAGAGCAGGGTTTGGCCGTCGGCGAGCGGTATCTCGTGGATTTGACCCAGTTCGACATTACTGACCCCCGAGGCGTCGGCCGAGCCACGCGGGGGGTTCATGACGTACCAGCCCTCGTGGGTCAGAGGTGTCGCGGGCGTCAAGACGGTCGGGATATCGACGGGCGGGTCGGCCTTGTTTTCTTCGAGCCAGGGCGCGACGAATCGTTTGTTGGGATTCGGCACAGGCTGGTTGGGGTTGTTGAAGAGGTCGACCTCTTTGGGCTGCGTCGGGTCTTTCGTGCCGTCCGGCGGGGTCGGGTCGAGCGGGTCGATCGCGACCGGATTGTCTCCGCTCGGGTCAACGGGCTTGTCGTTGTCTTCCGCGACATCAGGCGATCCGCCAGCGAACAGTTGCGCCAGGATAAACACGAGCACGATCAGCACGACGCCGGTGCCGCTTAAGGTCGCGATCATCCTGATGCGTTTTTTGCGCTTCATCGCCTGGGCGCGTGCTCGGCCGATGCCGACGACGGTTTGCTCGTTGTTGCCGGAGACCGACTTGGCTGTGGGCAGCGGGGCGGCGGTCTCGGTGGTGGCTCGATCGTGTACGGCCGACGAAACATCGGTGGACTGGTTGGCGGCCTGGTTGTCGGACCACCGCATCAGTTCGGACAGGCCCGAGAGCCCGACCACGTTGCCCTCGTCATCGATCGAGACCGGCGGCATCTCGTCGGGGTCGATATCGACACTGTCGCTGCGCAGGACGGTGTCGGTCTCGTCGAGTGTGCGTGGGCCGGTGTGGACCTCGCGCTCCACGTACGCTGACTTGATGCGGTATTTGTTCTCGCAGGCGGTGCAGCGCACCACCGCGCCGCTGCGCACGAAGGGCGATTCTGTGACGTCTTGACAGGATGGACAGGTGAGGTGATACACGGGTAGCAGGCATTGTAATGGCCCGTGGCTTTGTCGAAACGCAGAAAAGTAGGAAAGCACAAAAGCAGAAAATGAAGGCAGCCATGCGGTTCAGGCCGGTTTCCTATTCTGCTTTTGTGTTTTTCTAATTTGCTGCGTTTCATGGATGGATTGCCAATCTAGTCACTTGGGCTTATGCTTTCGGTGTAACCCACAGGTGCCTTTGGTTTGGGTCAGCCGCCTAAGCCGAGGGTGAATAGGGAAGTGAGGTGACCGAGCGGGTCTTCGCTGGCATGGAAGCATGTTGGCAATGAATGGCTTGCCTTCGCTCGGGATTCCTCCGCGGACGCGCCGCCGTAAGGGGCACGCGTCGGATCGATGTTGCCACTGATTGGCCTGCAACGGGCTGAATTGGGAAGGCTGATCCGGCGTAGCAACCCCGAAGCCGGAAGACCTGCCTGCCGCCTAGGTGTTCTAGGTTTGGGAAACCCAAGGGGCCGAAGCGCACTTCGGCCCGGCACGACCCCCGCGTTTTTGGGGTCTGGAGATTCATCATGTTTGGTTTTGTTTGTTTACGTGGCCGCGCGCGGGTTCTGCTCGCAGCGGTCGGGGCCCTTTCGCTGTCGACCACTGTCCTAGCCGAGGTCATCGACTTCGCTGGCTATCAGGTCGACGTCGACGCCACCGTCGGCACCGGCGCAAACGCCTCGGTACTGGTTGTTGACTGGGATACTTTCGGTGGGCCGTATACCTCGCCGTCACACGCGTTCCTATACAAATGGGACGGCTCGGCCACGCTGCTGGACATGCTTACTTCGTTCCAGACCGCTGGGGTATTGACCTTCACCGGGACGGCCTTCATCGGCCAAATCAGCTACACCGACGCGGACGGCGATAACCACGCCAATCCGAATTCGGGCTACTGGGAACTCGCTTCAGGCACCAACCCCTTCGGGACATGGGAGGGGTATGACCTGTCCAACCCAGACTGGGCTTTTAATGAAGCTGGGGCTGATGTTGAGATCCTCGCCGACGGTCAGTTTGAAGGCATCAACGCCGCGTTCTGGGACCCGGACAATAACTGGGAGCGCGTCGCAACGCCGTTGAGCGTACCGGTCGTCCCTGAGCCGACGAGTGCAGCTCTACTTGCACTCTCCGGCGCGGCACTGATCCGTCGCCGACGCAAAATCTAAACCACGTTGGTTTCACCGTCGGGCGGCGCCTTTCGGGCGTCGTCCGGCATTTGATCATGGCGAATCGCAAACCATTCCAACCCGGTTTCACGCTCATCGAGTTGCTCGTGGTCATCTCGATCATCGCGATCCTCATCGCGTTGCTGCTGCCCGCGCTGGGCAGTGCGCGGGCCTCGGCACGGACCACCGCTTGTCTGAGTAACCAACGCCAGACCACCGCCGCGCTCATCAACTACACCACCGAGCACGATGACGACCTCATGCACTATGCCGTCCGAGACGCCACCGGCGTGCAGTGGTGGTTCGGCTACGAAGTCGGCGGGCCCGGCTCCACCACCAACCGACCACTCGATCAGACCCAGGGCCCACTGGCAGACTACCTCGGCGACAACATCCTCGAAGCACTGGCCTGCCCGGACTTCCCGATCAGCGACCCGGGCTTCACCCCCAAGTTCAACCAGCGCTCCGCACACTTCGGCTACAACGGCGGGATCGTCTGGCCCTTCCCCATCGGCAAAAAACCAAAGCGCATCGACGAGGTCGACAACCCCACAGGCGTCTTCGCCTTTGCCGATGCGGTCCACCAGGACTTCTCGATCACTTCCTTCTACGAGCCCCACACCGTCTCCTACCGACGCCCGGGCAAGACCACCGGGGCCGGCCACTTCCGCCACAGCGACAAGGCCAACACCGCTTACCTCGATGGCCACGCCGAGGCACTGGGTGTCCCACAAGGTGAAACGATCTGGACCACAATCGCCGATGCCCCGGTCGCGAATCTCGATACCAGCGACGGCCCGGGCACGCGCTACGGCTTCGATACGTGGACGAAGTGACGCAATGCAAAGCACCGGGCGGGCGCCAGGTGCAGGCGGCACCAAAGTATCTGAGAGAAATCGGTGGCGCCGGTTTTGAGGAGATCGCTGCACCTGGCTCCCGCCCGGTGCTTTGAAGACGGGAATACATCGTTCCGTCAGGTTGTTCTATACCCTGCAAGCGATCCCCACCCCGCTACAATTCTCGACCATGACAAACCAAGACCTGCCTACCGAAAAAGTCGTCATCATTGGCTCGGGCCCCGCCGGCTGGACCGCCGCGATCTACGCCGCGCGTGCCTCGCTTGATCCGCTGGTGTTCGCGGGCCGATCGCAAGGCACTTTGCTCGCCGGTGGTCAGCTCATGCTCACCACCGAGGTCGAGAACTACCCCGGCTTCCCCGACGGCGTCACCGGCCCGGAGATGATGCAGAAGTTCTTCGAACAGGCCGCACGCTTTGACACCCGCGTCGTCACCGACGACGGGCCGATCGCGGGCAAAGATATCACCGGCAAGCTCTTCTCCATCTTCCAGGATGTGAAGTCGGTTGACCTATCTAAGCGACCCTTTCACATCGTCGGAGATGGTGGCTATGAGTGCCTGGCCGAGTCGGTCATCATCGCCACCGGTGCGTCGGCGAAATGGCTTGGGCTTGAAAACGAACAGCGCCTGGCCAAGTCCGGCGGGGGCGTCAGCGCCTGTGCGGTGTGCGATGGGGCGCTGCCGATGTTCCGCGATAGTGAGCTCGGCGTCGTCGGCGCGGGCGATACTGCGGTCGAAGAAGCGATGTACCTGACCAAGTTTGCCAGCAAAGTACACATGTTCGTACGACGCGACGAGATGCGCGCCAGCAAGGTGATGCAAGAGCGTGCGCTCGCAAGCGACAAGATCCAGATGCACTGGAACACCGAAGTGCTCGACGTCCTTGGCGACGACAAGATCACCGGCGTCAAGCTCATCAATAACCAGACCAACGAAGAATCCGAGATGGCGCTCGGCGGCCTGTTCATGGCCATCGGCCACACGCCGATCACCCAGTTCCTTGATGGCCAACTCAAGATGGACGAGACGGGCTACCTCGTGTTGCCCGACCCCGGCCGATCGATGACGGAGATCGAAGGCGTCTTCGCGGCCGGCGATGTCTCGGACCACATCTATCGACAAGCCGTGACCGCCGCAGGCATGGGCTGCAAAGCCGCGATCGATGCCGAGCGCTGGCTCGCCGAGCAGGGCGTGGAGTGAGTTGAGATTTCGATAGACATGAAGTGTCATACCATCCCGTTTTGATACTGCGTGTTCGGTGCCGTGGTCAAGGCTTTGCGCAGGCCGCGAAAAACCATCTGTGATGCGTCACGCGGCCTGCCTCGCTGCGCTCGTTGACCACGGCACCATCTTGCGCAGATTTAAAACGGGATGCGTATCATACGCATCCCAAAAGGTATGGATGCGTTTCAAAGCACCGGGCGGAAGCCAGGTGCAACCATCTGATACTGCTCGTCACCTCCAAATGATGGATACGGTGGCTGCTCCGGGCTTCCGCCAGGAGCTTTTAAGTCGCACGTTTATTTAATGGGATCCGTATCA
>JARFRI010000235.1 GCA_029287335.1 Phycisphaera sp.
GGCAAGTCTGGTGACACCTGGCCCGAGGCCGCGATCCGCGAGAAGGGGATGAGCCCGTGGAAGCTGCTCATGTCGCTCGATGGCAAACGCGTTGAACTCTACGAGATGTGGGACGACCCCAACGAACAGAACAACCTGGCCAACGAACGGCCGGAGGTGGTTGAAAAGCTGCGCAAAGTACTCGAAGCGTGGTTGGCGGAGCTGCCGAAAGAGGCGGACCCGAAGTGTTTTTCGAAACTGCGGAAGAAATAACCGTTAGCCGCCGGGCTTGTCCCGGCGCTTCAGGTGACAGCCATCGCCGGGACAAGCCCGGCGGCTAACGGCAATCGATTGCAATGAATTGATCAGAACTTTCTTAAGAACCGCACATCGTTCTCGAACAGCCAGCGGATGTCTTTGATCGCGTGCTTGCGCATCGCCAGGCGTTCGATGCCCAAGCCGAACGCGAAGCCGGTCCATTCTTCGGGGTCGTAGCCAACCTGCTCAAACACCGCGGGGTCGACCATGCCGCAGCCGCCGATCTCCATCCACTCCGGGCCTTTGCCTAAGTCCATCTTCACGTACAGTTCCGCGCTAGGCTCGGTGAACGGGAAGTAACTCGGCACCAGATCGATCTCCGCATCCGCACCAAACATCGCGCGGGCGAACTGGTACAGCGTCGTCTTCAAATCGACCATGCTGACTTTCTTATCGACGTACAGCCCCTCGACCTGGTGGAACATCGAGTAGTGGGTCGCATCGTGCTCATCGGGCCGATACACACGGCCCGTGCTGATGATGCGGATCGGCGGATTGGGCGTGTTCTCCATCACGCGGATCTGCACCGTCGACGTCTGCGAACGCAATAGCGTCGGCGAAGGCCCAAACGGATCGCTGAGATAAAAGTTGTCCAGCGGATCGCGCGCGGGGTGCGTCTCAGGGATGTTCAGCGCGATGAAGTTGTGCCGATCGTCCTCGACCTCCGGGCCTTCGTGGTGGTCAAAGCCCATGCGCGCGAAGACTTCGATCAGTTCGTCGATGGTCTGGCTGATGATGTGCCGTCGGCCAAGCACCGGCGCGGTGGCGGGCTCGGTGATGTCCAGGGCAGGCTTGAGGCTTGAGGCTTGAGGCTTGGCGGCGCCGAGCGATGCCTTCTTGGAATCGAAGGCTTCCTGGACGTCTTTTTGCGCCGCGTTGGCGAGCTGGCCGAAGTCGCGCTTCTGGTCGCCGGGCACGTCCTTGATCCAGGCCATCATCCCCTTGACCGCGCCTTTGGAGCCGAGGTACTTGATCCGGACCTGCTCGAGCGCATCGCTATCAGCGACCGCATCCAAGGCGGCGAGGGCTTCTTTTTTGAGTGGTTCAATCTTCTCTAGCATGAGGCCGAACAGGATAACCGATCAGCGGCTGGTGCTCGCAGGGACACGACGGCCCCGATTCGGTGACGCCGTCTTTCTTGGGTTTGGGCTTGGGGCGCGTGTTGACGTTTTTCAATCGTTTGGGCCAGGCGAACTCGGCGGCGTTGTCGAAGTCCCACTTGGCGAGGTGGGCTTTGTCCTGACGGGCATTGGGGAAGACGTATTGGTAGTCGTTGTCGCCGAAGACTTCTTCGAGGAGTTTGTAGGCGCGGGGGTCGTAAGTTTTGAGTTCTTCGCGGGTGTTCACGTCGGTGTGGTCGTGGCGGGCCTTGGGCGGGTTACAAAAGAACCAGACCTGCACGCACTCGGCCCAGTACTCGCTGCGGTTGGTTCGGCCGTAGCCGCCCTCCCATAGGCCTTCTTTCATGGCCATCTCGTAGCAGTTGGCAAGTTTTTCCTCAAAGGCCTTATCGATCTCGGCCAGGCCGACGTCGTCGATCACGTGGGCGAACTCGTGGATGAGGATGTTCTCGTCGTGGTAGGGGTCGCCTTTGTATTGCAAGAGGTTCTCGACGCCACAGGACATCGCCGAGCGGTAGCCGCGTGCACCGAGGCCTCTCGCGCGACGGTCCCACCAGTCCTTGCCGTTCTCGTGGTTGGCCATGCGTCGATGCTCGGGGACATCGGTGGTGAACTCGTTCTCGGCCATGATTACCAAGCGGATCTCGAGCTTGGCGATGGCTTTTCGCAGGTCGTCTCGGCCGTCGAGGACATGGTCGATGAGGTAGGCCGCTTCGAGGAAGGCTTCATCGGGGACTTTGTCTGAGCCGAGGAACAGCAGGCCGTCGGCGTTGAGCAGCTTGGTGTAGTACGTATCGAGCGCGTACTGCTCGCGGATCTCATCGGAGATGGGCCCGACCTGGCGCTCGGCGAGGGCGGGGTAAGCAATCAGTGAGACAAGTAAAAGAACGACAAGATGCTTTGGCATGAAATACTCCAAGGGTTGAGCGAACCATTCTATGAAAGATGCCAATACCGTATCCACCCCGAACATTGATATGAAGCGCCGCGGCGCTTCATGCTGAGTTACATCACGCGGAAGCCGATATCTCGGCGGAAGAAGGCGCCTTCGAAGTGGATCTTCTCACAGGCCGCGTTGGCTTTTTCCTGGGCTTCTTTAAGGGTCTTGCCGAAGGCGCAGACGTTGAGGACCCGCCCGCCGTTGGTGACCAAGGTGCCGTCCTTTTTGAGTGTTGTGCCGGCGTGGAAGACTTTGACTTCGCCGTTGGACCCGGCCTCGGCTTCTTTGATGCCGGTGATTTCTTTGCCGTTGACATACTTGTCGGGGTACCCGCCGGAGCACATGACAACGCAGATGCACACGCGTTTATCAAAGCTCAGGTCGGCCTTGTGGAGTTCGCCTTCGCAGCAGGCGACGAAGATGCTGTAGAGGTCGCCCTTGAGGCGCATCATCAGCGGCTGGGTCTCCGGGTCGCCGAAGCGCGTGTTGTACTCGAGGACCTTGATCCCGCCAGCGGTCAGCATCAGCCCAGCGTAGAGCACGCCTTTGAAATCAATATCGTCACGGCGCATCGCGTCGACGGTGGGCACGAGGACCTCGCGTTGGATCTCGTCCATGAGCGCATCATCGACGAGCGGGGTCGGGGTGTAGACGCCCATGCCGCCGGTATTGTTGCCGGTGTCGCCTTCGCCGACTTGTTTGTGGTCCTGGCTTGGGTCGAGGACGAAGATGTTTCGGCCATCGACGAGCGCGAGGATGGAGACCTCTTGGCCGATGAGTCGTTCTTCGACGAGGACTTTATCGCCCGCTTCGCCGAAGGCGCGGTCTTCCATGATGAGCTTGAGCGCGGCCAGCGCTTCTTCTTTCGTCGAGGTGACGATCGCGCCTTTGCCCTTGGCCAGGCCGGCGGCCTTGACGACGACAGCGTTCTCGCGCGACTCGACATAGGCACAAGCCTGCTCGTAGTTGGTGAAGGTCCGGCTGTCGGCGGTAGGGACCGAGCAGGCGCGCATGAGTTGCTTGGCATAGGCCTTGTCGGCTTCGAGTCGGGCGCCGGCGGCGACGGGGCCGAAGACGTATCGGCCGGGCTTAGCGAGGCGGTCGGCCAAGCCTTGGGCCAATGGGTCTTCGGGGCCGATGACGACCATGGCGACATCGTTGTGTCGACAGAAGTAGTCGATCTCGTCGACGAGCTTGGTGGTGACGGTGGAGGGATCGATCGGGAGGTTCTCGCCGATCTGCGCGGTTCCGCCGTTGCCGGGGGCGAAGTAGAGCTTGCCGACGCGGGGGGATTGCTTGAGCTTCCAGCCCAGGGCGTGTTCCCGGCCGCCTGAGCCGAGGATGAGGACGTTGTTGGTTTGCTTTGCCATAGTCGGGAAAGGGTAACAAAGCCTCGGCTACAATGGGGCGATGGTTGCTTCCAAGCCCGGTAAAGGCAAAAAAGTGGTGCTCGCGATGTCGGGCGGGGTGGATTCCTCCGCCGCCGCGGCGCTGCTCAAAGAAGACGGCTACGAGGTCGTCGGCTGCTTCATGCGCCTTGGCAGCGAGGACCCGGCCGAGATCGCCGACGGCTACGACAACCTGCACGCACAGACGTGTGACACGGGTGCTAAGCCGCAAGCGGCGAAGAAGCACAAGCAGGGCTGCTGCTCGGTGAACGACGCGGCGGACGCCCGGCTGGTCGCGGCGGTGCTGGACATCCCGTTTTACGTGGTCAACTTCCGCAAGGACTTTGGCCGAATCATGGACTACTTCGTCGCCGAGTACAACGCGGGAAGGACGCCCAACCCGTGTGTCCGCTGCAACGACTGGCTGAAGTTCGGCAAGCTACACGCCTACGCCCAATCCATCGACGCGGATTACGTCGCCACCGGCCACTACGCCCAGACCGACCTCTCCGACC
>JARFRI010000285.1 GCA_029287335.1 Phycisphaera sp.
GTGAGGAAGAGGCTCGAGGGAGAGCTGAGAGAATTCAATCATGTCCTCTCCACGCTCCCTCAATCCTCTTCCACGCTCCCTCAATCCTCTTCCTCGCCCCCGTCTGCTAAACTGTGTGACTGGCTTACGGGCCAAGAATATTGAACCATCAGACCCCACCGGGAAGGAACCGACCGATGATCCGACAACACACCAAATTGATTTGCCTGCTCGCCGCGATTGCGCTGGGTCTAGGCTACCTGGGCTTCCAGGGCCAGGCACTGCAAGCCCAGAACACCGCCAAGGCCGAGAAGACCGCCGTCGCCGTGGTCAACGTCGCCGAGCTGATCGCCAAGTGCCAGAAGAATCAGGACTTCCAGGCCAACGCCCAGAAGCGCCAGGTCCAACTGCGTCAGGAGCAGAAGGACCGTGAGACGAAGATCAACCAGCTCCGCACGGACCTGGACCTCGTCGCCAACGCGGCGGAGCGCCAGAAGAAAGAGCGCGAGATCACCAAGGCCCTCTACGAGTTCCAGGCCTGGCAGCAGATCGAACAACAGAACCTGCTGCGTGACCAGCGGACCTTCCTCATCGAGCTCTATGGCGAGATCGACCAGGCCGTCGCCGCGATCGCCCAGCGCGAGGGCTACGACCTGGTGCTCTTCGACACGCCCACCCCGGACTTCGACAACCTCACCCCCGAGCAGCTCGTGCAGGTCATCGGCAACCGCCGCGTCGTGTACCGTTCTGAAAAAATCAACATCACGCCGATCGTGCTTGAGAAGCTCAACCTCGACCACCTCAACCGCGGCGGCCAGTAAGCCCGCCCCGCTGACGTCGATTCAACTCTCCCATTGCCCCGAGCAAGGAACCTTTGGTGCTGCACACGACTCAAGCGATCGCGGAGATGGTCGGTGGCCAGCTGAAAGGCCCCGGCGACCTGACGATCCACGCATTAGCCGAGATCGACCACGCCAAAGCAGGCGACCTGACCTTCATCGGCAGCGGGCAGTACGCAAAAAAATGGGCGGCCTCCAAGGCCTCTGCCGCGCTGATCGATAAGGACATCGAGCTCGAGCCGGGCGAGGGCAAAGCACTCATCGTTGTGGACAACGCGGACTTGGCCATGGCCATCGTGCTCGAGGCCTACGCCCCGCCGATCCCCGCCCCGCCCAAGGGCGTCCACCCCTCGGCCCTCATCGCCCAGACCGCGACGATCGGCGACAACTGCCGCATCGGACCTAACTGCGTGATCAAGCCCGGCGTGAAGATCGGCGATAACGTCACCCTCCACGCAGGCGTCACGATTTACGACGACTCCAGCGTCGGCAACGGCTGCGAACTGTGGACCAACGTCGTCATCCGCGAACGCTGCACCATCGGTGACCGCACGGTGCTGCACGTCGGCGCGATCATCGGCGTTGACGGCTTTGGCTACCGCGTCGATACCGCCACCGGCTCACCCAAGGTCGTCAAGATCCCGCAGATCGGCACCGTCCGCATCGGCAGCGACTGTGAGATCGGAGCCAACACCACCATCGACCGCGCCAAGTTCGACGCCACCGTCATCGGCGACCACTGCAAGATCGATAACCTCGTGCAGATCGGCCACAACTGCCGACTGGGCAACATGGTCATCATCGCCGGCTGTGTCGGTGTGGCCGGGTCGTCTACCATCGGCGACGGTACGCTCGTCGGCGGCAAGTCCATGATCAAGGACCACATCCACATCGGTCGCGGCTGCCAGATCGCCGGCGGCTCGGCCGTCATCAACGACATGCCCGACGGCGAGGCCTGGGCCGGCTACCCCGCCGGGCCGATGAAGACCAAGTTCCGCGAAGAGATGGCCGTGCGTAAGCTCCCGGACATGATGAAGAAAGTCAGCAAGGTCTTGAAAGACCTGTAAGGCTTGGGGCTTGAGTCTTGAGGCTCGAGTCGACAAAGCCCCGATAAACCAAACGTCAGCCCCTCAAGCCTCAGGACACAAGCCTCAAGCCTACCGCCATGCAGCCCCAGCAGACCATTGACAAACCGGTGACGATCTCAGGCCCCGGGCTCTTCAACCCGCAGGTCGCTACGCTGACGATCAAGCCCGCCCCGGCCAACCACGGCATCGTCTTCGTCCGAACGGACCTGAACAACACCCCCATCCCGGCGCTGGTCTCGCGCGTCGTGAAACGCGCCCGCCGATCAGCGATCAAGCAAGGCGAGGCCAGCGTCGACACCGTCGAGCACCTGATGTCCGCCGCTGCGGCACTTCGGCTGGACAACCTGCTCATCGAGATCGATGGGCCCGAGGTGCCGATCATGGACGGCTCATCGCTGCCGTTCTATGAAGTGCTCGAGTCGGCCGGCCGCAAGGACAACGACCAGCCGCGAAAGCCGCTGATCATCACCGAGCCGATCATCATCCGCGACGGCGACTCGGTCGTTGCCGCCACGCCCAGCGATGAGGCGGAGATGACGCTGCTCTATGAGTTGGACTATGGCGAAGGCCCGATCGGCCGACAACTGGTCAGCTTCGACTTCAACCGAGACGACTACAAGAAACAGATCGCCCCCAGCCGAACCTTCTCCACCGAAGATGAGGCCCAGCAGGCCAAGTCCGCGGGCATGTTCCCGCACCTGACCGAGGACGAGATGCTCGTGATCGGGACTGATGGCAAACCGTTGGGCACCAATTCGTTTCGCTTTGATGACGAGCCGGTCCGCCACAAGATGCTCGACCTCATCGGCGACCTGTACCTGCTGGGCGCACCGATCAAGGGGCGGATCGTCGCGTACAAGTCCGGCCACGCGCTCAACCAACTGCTGGTCAAAAAACTCATCGCCCAGCACCGACGACAAAGCTTCAACGACATGGGCCGAAACGTCGAGGCCCTGGATATCCGCGGCCTGTTCCGCATGATGCCCCACCGCTACCCGATGCTGCTGGTGGACCGCATCCTCGAGATCGACGGCGAACGACGAGCCGTCGGCATCAAGAACGTCACCATCAACGAGCCCTTCTTCCAAGGCCACTACCCCAACACCCCGATCATGCCCGGCGTGCTCGTCGTCGAAGCCATGGCCCAGCTCTCCGGCGTACTCATCGGTCAATCGCTGGCGCAGGTCGGTAAGCTGCCGGTGCTGTTGTCATTGGACCGCGTCAAACTCCGCAAGCCCGTCACGCCCGGCGACCAACTGTTCCTCGAAGCCGAGGCCGTGAAGATCCGAGCGAGAATCGCCCACATGCGCTGCCGAGCCTACGTCGGCGAAGAACTCGCCGCCGAGGCCGAGGTGAAGTTCATGATGGTCGATGACGATCAGGAGTGATCGCGCATCAAGGTGTCACATAATCTGTCATTATCAGCGTTCACTTGCCGATGATCTAAGGTGAGTCCATCACTGCTTGAACAACACGCATCACCCGTCCTTGTGACCGGCGTCGCCGGGCTGGTCGGTTCGCACCTGGCCGAGGTGTTGCTTGCCCAGGGCCGGCAGGTTGTTGGTGTGGACAACTTCAACGACTACTACAGCGTTCAGCAGAAGCGTGACAACGTCGCGGGCATGATGAGCCACGACAACTTCATGCTGTACGAAAAAGACATCCGCGACGCCGAGGCGATGCTGCACATCTTCGCGGAGCACAAGCCCGCGGCCGTGGCACACCTGGCCGCGATGGCCAACGTCCGCTACGCCATCGGGCGAACGCCGCTCTACATCGACGTCAACATCACCGGCAGCATCAATCTCCTCGAAGCCGCTACCGCCCACGGCACCGACAACTTCGTCTTCGCCTCCACCTCCAGCGCCTACGGCCACACCACACAACTGCCCTTCACCGAGACCGACCCGTCCAACACCCCGCTCTCGGCCTACCCCGCCTCCAAAAAAGCCATCGAGCTGATGGGCTACACCTACCACAACCTCCACCAGCTCAACTTCACCGCCCTGCGATTCTTCAGTGTCTACGGCCCACGGCCAAGACCCGACATGATGCCCTTCATGGTCACCGATCGCATCGTGAAGGGCGAGCCGGTCACGCTCTTCAACGCCGGGCAGATGCAGCGCGACTGGACGTACGTCGATGACATCGTCGACGGCGTGGTCCGCGCGATCGATACGCCGCTGGGCTACGAACTGATCAACCTCGGCAAGGGCCAGCCCGTCCGCATGGCCGACTTCGTCAACATTATCGAAGACCTCGTCGGCAAGAAGGCGATCCTCGAGTGCCCCGATGCCCCGGCCAGTGAGCCCGCGGTCACGTTTGCGAATATTGAGAAAGCCAAATCGCTCTTCGGCTACAACCCGCAGACCACGGTGCAGCAAGGCTTGCAGAAGCTGTGGGCTTGGTACCAAGAGCGCCACGCAACGAGCAGCGCAGTGCGACGCGGCAAGCGCAAGCACGCGGCCTAATACCGGATGCGTATTCAGTTTTCGTATTCGGTGCCGTGGTCAAGGCTCGGCGCAGGCCGCGCAAAGCATCTCAGATAGCCCGTCG
>JARFRI010000306.1 GCA_029287335.1 Phycisphaera sp.
TGTTCGTCTCGTGGGCTCGGAGATGTGTATAAGAGACAGACAGCACACCGTCGCAGAGCACATCCACGGCCTGCGCTTCGAACGCCTCACCACGGAACAACATCACAAGCTCGAAGAACTGGTCATCGCGCTTTCCGCCGGTAGCCGATCACCGATGAAGGCCGGCTATGCGGGCTTTGGAAAAGTCGGCGTCGCGATGCTCGCGTCGGCGGGTGTGATGTTTGTCGCCGCCGTGTGCTGGGGCGTGATGAACAGCTCCATTCAAGCCCAACTGCCCGGGCTCTACAACGCCTTGAGCAGCGTGCCCGAACTCGGCGCGCTGTTGGTCATCGCGGCCGGCGGCTGCGGGCTACTGGGTATCGCCCAGCGCAGCGCGGCGGAACAGGATTTGTCCGACACCCGACGACGCCACCGCGCACAACTCGAACTTGATGAAGTCCGCCAATCACAGAACACACTCAACGGCATCCTCGAGAGCTCCCTCGGCGGCGTATGCGTGCTCGACACCCATCGCGATGAAGCCGGTGCTTTGACGGGCTTTCAGATACAACTCATCAACCCGGCCGGTGAACAGCTCATCGGTAAACCCGAAAAAGAACTCGTCGGCAAGCTGCTCCAAGAAGCGCTGCCCCAGCTCATTGAGCACGAGTTGTACCGCGACCTGCTCTTGATCGTCAAGGAAGACAAGCCGATCCAGAAGAACTATCAGGTCGGCGAAGAAGGCCGGTGGTACCTCGTCGCGATGGTGCCCCTGGCCGACGGTATCGCGGTGACGTTCCTGGACAACACCGAGTCGCAGCGCAACCGACAACAGCTCAAGCATATCGCCTACCACGACGAGCTCACCGGCCTGCCCAACCGTAAGGCCTTGATCGAACACGTCGACTCATCGCTCAAGCGGTGCCGACGCACGCCGGGCCACTATTCCGCCCTGCTGTTCCTGGACTTCGACCGGTTCAAAAACGTCAACGACACACTCGGCCACGAGGCGGGCGACCAACTGCTCATCGGCATCGCCGCGCGTTTAAACGAGAACCTGCGTGATGGCGATATGTTCACCACTAACGCGGGGGCCTGCCTGCCCGCCAGGCTCGGCGGCGATGAGTTCGTCGTCCTGCTCGACGGCATCCACAGCAAAGAAGACGCACTCATCGTCGCGCGGCGTCTACTGGCCGTCTTCAAAGAGCCGCACCGTATCGCCGGCACGGACGTCACCTCGACCGCGAGTATCGGCATCGCCATCAACCATGGCGAGTATGAGCAGGCCGAGGACATCCTCCGCGACGCCGACAGCGCGCTATACATCGCCAAGCAAAACGGCAAGGCCCGCTACGTCCTCTTCGATCAGGACATGCAGGACAAGCTCATCGAGCGTATCCGCCTGGAGCAAGACCTCCAACAAGCGCTCAGCCAAGATCAGCTCTCAATGGTCTATGAGCCGATCATGGACCTGCAGACCGGCAAGCCCGCGGGCTTTGAAGCGCTGCTTCGATGGACTCACCCCGTCCACGGCGAGGTCTCACCCGCCGTCTTCATCCCAATCGCCGAGAGTATCAACGCGATCGGCGAGATCGGGCGATGGGTTATTGAACAGGCCTGCCAGCAACTCGCGGACTGGAAGTCGATGGGGTTAAATGGGCACTTCCTGAATATCAATCTGTCGCGCATCCAACTTTATGATGCCGACCTTGTCCACTTGTTTGAGAGCCAGATCAAGCACTACGGCCTCAACGCCGAGTCGCTCCGCATCGAGCTGACCGAAACGGCAGTCATGAACGATCTTGACTTCATGGCCGAGCGTTTGACACAACTCAAAATCCTCGGGGTCGGCCTGGCGCTGGACGACTTCGGCACGGGCTACTCCTCGCTGAGTGTGCTGCACAAGTTGCCCTTTGACACGCTTAAGATCGACCGCACGTTCCTTGAAGACGCCCGCATCGCGATGATGACAGATAAGACCCACCGGTCGAGCGCGTTCATCGCCACCATCACGCAGTTGGCCGAACACCTGCGACTGAACGTCATCGCCGAGGGCATCACCGCCCATCAGCAGATCGCCACGCTCCAGGCCCTGTCCTGCCAATACGCTCAGGGCTGGTACTTCAGCAAGCCCCTCCATCCCGAGCAAGCCACGCAGATGCTCAAGAACCCAACCCAGCACCCCGCATGCTTGTCCGCCATGTTGGATCCCGAGACGGATATTGATGCGATCGCCTGATTTATACAGTTGTTTCATATCTTCGTTTTAACTGGCCTGAACAACAGAATCTAAAGCAAAGAAGCTATTTTCGGCTTCTCAAAACAGATTCTATCCTCATCCTCCGACACACTGTGAACGAAACAGCTGTTTCAATCAGGGGGATATTAATTTCAAGGAATTGATTTAATGTCGAAGTCTCGGGCGAAGATCCGCTGCATGATCAGGAAGGTGAATGATGCGGACCAGGTGATCAGCACCAGCCCGGCCAAGGCCTCGATCCCGACCAGCATCCGCACCGGGCCCAAAGGCGCGATGTCCCCGAAGCCCACGGTCGTGTACACCGTGAGCGAGAAATACAGGGTGTCACCAAAGCTCGCGTCGTAATCCCCGGCCAGCCGGCCCGCATGGGTCGGGTGAATCAGGAAGACAAGCCTGTACGCCAACGCGAAAACCGCCGCCTCAATTAAGTGCGCTAAGAGCAGGACCAGCACCATCACAATCAGCAACGGCCGCGATCGGCGGTTGGCCTTGCGATGCAGCACCGTCACCAGCAGCCGAATCGTCTCGTAGTGAATCCCCACACACACCAGCGTCACACCCGCCGCGATCCCAAGCACCGCCCAGGTCAGACCGGGGTGCTCACCCGAAAAACAAAGCAGGCTCATTCCGTGATGCACCATCTGCAGGGTTCCTCTTTTAGGTACAGAGCGTCGCTACTCCACGTTCTGTACCTGCTCTTTGATCCGATCGATCGCGCTCTTGAGCTCAACCACGCATCGGCTGATCTGGGCGTCGTTACACTTGCTGCCGATCGTGTTCGACTCGCGCAGCATCTCCTGGGCCAGGAAGTCCAGGGTTCGGCCCGCAGGCTCGTCCGCCTCGGCCGCCAAGACCTCGCGGAACTGATCGACGTGACCGCCGAGCCGAGTGATCTCCTCGCTGATGTCCGCGCGATCTGCAAAGACCGCAACTTCCTTAAGCAAGTCCGGCTCGTTAATTTTCAACTCCGCCTTGGCCAGCAGTTCGCCGACACGCTTGGACAGCTTGTCGTGGTACTCGTTGATCACCAGCGGCGCACGCTCGCCAATCACCGACAAGCGGTCCATGATCACCACCAACTGCTTGGACAGATCGTCCGCCAGCGCGGCTCCCTCGACGATCCGCATCTGCTTAAGTTTATTGAGCGACTTCTTGAGCAAGCCCATCACGATCGGCCGAGCCTCTTCAACGATCTTCTGGTCATCCACCGCAGGCTGAAGCACCCCGGGCAGGGCCAACAACTGCGTTAAATCGATCTGCACCGATTGGTCGTGGATCTTGCTGCGAACGGTCTCGAGGTGATCCATATACGACAGCAGGACCTTCTCGTTGACCCCCGATGCGGCGCGTTCATCATCGATCTTCAGCTTCATCGTCAGCACGAATGAGCCCCGGGCAACGCTCTTGCGCAGCGCCTGCTCGAGTTCGGCTTCGAGGCTGGTGATCTCCTCGGGCAGCCGACAGGAGAGCTTGAAAAACTTGTTGTTAAGGCTACGCAACTCCATCGAGAAGCCGATGCCGTTGGCCCCGGCCGATGCCTCCCCGAAGCCTGTCATGGAATGGATCATGGAGAGATGCCTTGGAGTAGTGAACGCGTGAGCGGGCATCATACAAGATGCCAATCGATCAACGACGTCTTAAATAAACGAGCCAAGGCAAATGCCCTGGCTCGCATGACCATACGTTATATCAAGCCGCTGCCTTACGACAGCCACACGACGGGATGCGATCACTCGGTCGCTTCAGCAGGCACCGGTGTTTCCGCGTCGGCTTCAACTTCGGTCTCGACTTCTTCAGCCGAGTCCGTATCGGGTGCCGTTTCGGGCGCTGGCTCAACTTCGAGTTCTGGTTCGACGACGGGCTCTGGCTCAACGTCCACGACCGGCACAGGATCCGCACCGTCGGCCGGTTCCAACACCGCCGGTTCCTCAGGCAATTCATCGCCAGCGTTGATCGCCAGCGTCATCGAGCAGGCCAGGCCTAAGAAGATCAGGAAGCAGATGACCGTGACAACGGTGAGCACGTTACCGATGCCGCCGCCGACGAACGCCTGGCTTGAGCCGCCGCCCGCACCACCGCCGAACGCGCCGGACAGGCCCCCGCCCTTGGGCTTCTGGATCAGCACGACGAGCATCATGATGACGCAGATCGCGGTGAAGCCGATGGCCATAAGCCAGATTGCTGCGCCGGGCGCTTCGCCGCGGGCCAGGAGTTGTAGAGTTGTTGGAAGAGCTTGCATCGCTTGTTGTTCCTTGCTTTCGCTGGTCTTTGCCAGTCTATTAGACCGTTGCCGCCGCGGCTTGAATAATCCCGGCAAAGTCGTCCGCTTTCAGCGACGCCCCGCCAATTAAACCACCATCGATATCCGTCTGAGCCAAAAGCTCCGCCGCGTTGCCCGGCTTCATCGATCCGCCGTATTGGATCCGCACGCCGTCGGCGACGGCCTGATCGAACATAAACGCGATCGCCTGGCGGATCACCATGTGTGCCCGCTGCGCATCATCAGGGGTTGCTGTCTTACCCGTGCCGATCGCCCAGACTGGCTCGTACGCGATCGTGACGCGCTTCATTTGTTCGTCGCTAACACCCGCCAGGCCGTAGCCCAGTTGGCCGGTGTTGATGGAGTCGGTCTTGTCTGCTTCGCGCTGTTCGATCGTTTCGCCCACCGCGAGGATGACGTCCATGCCTGCCTCAAGAGCCGCGAGGACCTTGTCATTGATCAGCGGGTCGGTCTCGCCGATGACGTGGCGACGCTCGGAGTGGCCGACGAGCACGGTGCTGACGCCGCAGTCCTGCAGCATGGACAGCGATACTTCGCCGGTGAACGCACCGTTGGACTGTGTGTACACATCCTGGGCTCCTACCGCGATTGGCGCCCCCTTCTCGTGCAGCACCGTGGCGACCGGCAAGAGGTACGGGAACGCCGGGAACACCGCGATCTGCACGCTGTCTCCGGTAATCTTGTCCGCCAGGGCCAGGGCCAGATCGACCGCCTCGCCTTGGTGCAGGTTCATCTTCCAGTTGCCGCCGATAAACGGCCTACGGGTACTCAAGGTCAGCTCCAGTCTATTTAGTCCAAATCAGCTGCGCGGACCAACTCACACGCGAATCGGAGATTATAGCGAAATCCGCGCTACGGCACGGCCCATTTAGCGTCGCCCTGTGCCATTACGCGTAAAAAGCAAAATTTTCCTAAATTAACACATTATTGCTATTGAATCCGGGTCAGTAGTTCGGTTATGCTACGACAACACGAGGCGACCCAGGTCGCCCCGTCAGCAAAGACGCCAGCGTCGAAACGGGATCCTGTTTCCCCGATCATTTCCGGCCGCTAGCGACACCGCACCCCCTGCGGTTGATAATTGGAGCGACCTGACCGTAAGTCACAAACCCAGGACCTAACCGTCACCCACGACGTATGCACCCGAAGCATCACGCGTTTTTGTACCGGCTTTTATTACGATCCAACGTAATTTTTTATTCCCTTCTCCCCCAAAGGACCCCTTTCATGGCAACTTTACCCCGCTCTCGTAAATCTGGCTTCACCCTGATCGAGCTCCTCGTGGTCATTTCGATCATCGCGTTGCTCATCGCCATCCTCCTGCCGGCCCTTGGTGCCGCGCGTCGTACCGCTCGTCGGATGCAGAACTCCACCCAGCTCCGTGGTATCCACCAGGGACTGGTCACCTTTGCTAACTCCAACAAGAACAGCTTCGCTGGCCTGGACTCCAAGGGCAACATCCTTGCCAACACCGCTGCAAATACCGGTAGCTCAGGCACCGGCGACACCGTTCAGGCACGCTTCTTCATCCTGCTCAACGGCGACTACTTCACACCCGAGTACGCCCTCAGCCCGTCTGAAGTCAAGACCATGACCGACTACGAAGAGTCCACTACGACGACACCCACCGCGGTCGTGTTCAATCTCCTTGGCGTCAAGAACTACTCGTATGCGTTGCTGCAGATCCTGGGCGACACCGGCGGCACCGGCAACCCCAACTTTGCTCCTGCCACCACCGATGCCCAGCGCGTCGCAGAATGGAAGCAAACCCTCAACTCACAGGCCATCGTCGTTTCCGACCGTAACGTCGGCGCAGACAGCACCGCAGCTGGCATTCAAAGTATCCACACCGACGAAGCGGGACAATGGTCC
>JARFRI010000317.1 GCA_029287335.1 Phycisphaera sp.
AGCGACGATCTCCGGCTTATCCTTCCAGAGGTTGGCCGTTTCTTTCGGGTCGTCTTTGAGGTTGTAGAGTTGACCTTCGAAGCCGGCGGCTTTGTCGGCATTCGTATCGATCTTCGTGAACCCGCCTGAGCCTAGTCCAACGACCAGCTTCCAGTCGCCTTTGCGGATGGCGAACATCCCGCCGAGCGAGTGGTGGACGACGGCGTCGCGGATGGGTTTGTCGGCCGTGCCGTTAAGGACGGGCATCAGGCTGACGCTGTCTTCGCCTTCGTTGTCCGCGAGTTTGTGGCCCACGACCTGTGCGGCCGTGGCGTAGATGTCGGTCAGGCAGATCGTCTGATCGCTGACCGTATTGGGCTTCACCGTGCCCGGCCAGCGGACGATGAAGGGCACGCGGTGGCCGGCCTCATGGATGTCGGCTTTCTGACCGCGCCAGCCGTTGTTCGCGTCGTGGCCCCACTTTTCGATATCACTCTCTGGCCAGTGCGATCCATTGTCGCTGGTAAAGATCACGATGGTGTCTTTCGCCAGATCGTTGCGGTCCAACGCCCCGAGCACCTGGCCAACGGCCCAGTCGGTCTCGGCAACGAAATCGCCATACCAGCCCACGTCGGTCTTCTTTTGAAACTCTTTATTGGGCACCCACGGTGTGTGCGGCGAGGCGAGCGGCAGATACACAAAGAATGGTTTGTCGTTCCCCGCTTTTTTGTTCAGCCCCTGATCGTGGATGAATTTCATCGCGGCTTGTGTTGAAGTGGGCAGGACGCCGTAGAAATCAAAGTCCGGCTGCATCGGCCCGGCACGCCAGAAACCACCGCCATTTTGTCGGCGATGCTTGCTGCCATCGGTATGCGCGGTCGGCGCGGCCATGGCCTTGTCGTTGACCAGCCAGAGATAAGGGGCCATATCCAGTGACGCGGGGATGAGGTAGCAGTAATCAAAACCCACCGCACCCGGGCCGCGATCAACTTTGCTCTGGTAATCCACAGCATTGGCGGGGTGGTGTTTGGCGGTGATCTTCTTGTCGGTCTTCGACTTCCAATCCCAGCCCAGGTGCCACTTGCCGATGGCCGTGCTTGTGTAGCCGTAGGGCTTGAGCATTGACGCGATGGTAGATCGGTCTTCTTCAATCAGCGCGTTGGCCCAGCCGTTCCAGAGCACGCCTTTCTTCAGCGAGCTCCGCCAGCAGTACCGGCCGGTCAGCGTGCTGTAACGCGTTGGCGTACAGACGGACGAAGGGGTATGCGCATCGGTAAAGCGCATGCCTTCATTGGCCAGCCGATCGATGTTGGGCGTGGCGATCTTGGAATGCGGGTTGTAACACTGCGGATCGCCTTGGCCAAGGTCATCGCAGAGGATGACGATGATGTTGGGCCGGGCGGATTGTGCAGCAGCGGTCCAAGGCAGCAGCGTGAGTGCGAACAGTAGGGCGAAGAATTGTTTCATCATGCAGGCGTTGGCGTATGAGGGGTGTTGAGGAATTTGCCCGCGTAGGTTGCGACGAGGATTAGCAGCATGCAGAAGCCGACGGCCAGCAGCATAACGGGTAGGCCAATCGATGGCGGGGACCATTTTTGTAAGTTGATTGAGGGCGGGGGCAGTGGCCCGGTGAGGCGGTCACGCTCGAATGGATGCTTGGCAAGGAGCAGCGACGCGTCCCACATCATGCCTTGCTTCGGGCCCTTAGCAGTGGCGACCGCCTGTACCGTGACCGGTGACGCGAAGTTCCCCCAGCTTTGGCGGATGTAGGTCAGCGCGGCGGCCATCTGCGCTTCATTGAATTGGCTTAGGGGTTCCATCTGAGCATTGAATGGCTTGCCATCGGCGGGGTTGAGCGTGTGGGCCAGTTCGCCTTGCAGGCCGTGCTTGATAATTTTCGCAGCGCGCACGGGGTCGCCAGTGATCATCGGCGAGCCAGCCAGTGGCGGGAAGCCGGAGGTGCCTTCGCCGTGCTCGCCGTGGCATTTGTAGCAGCCCTGGTCGTGGGTGAAGTAGATGTCCTTGCCGATTTGGAGCGTCGCTTCGTCGGCCCGCGCGACGCGGTACTTGTCATAGCCGGCCGGCCAATCTGCGTCCGGTGTTTGGTGCATCCCCGCCAGAGCCGCCATCGCGAGGATGTGCGGCGGTCCCCACTGTTCGTAGCTCAATTCCATCGCGGGATCGGCCAGCGCGGAAAGACGTTCAAACAACGCAGTCTTATCACTGCTGAGTCGGTTGGCTTGAAGGATGGCAACACCCGCGTCGAGCTTGCCCGCCTTGGCCAAGTCGACCAGCGTGCTGGGCAAGGTGTCAGGTGTCTGCTCACTGCTCAGCGAAGTCACCGCGTCAAGCAGTGCTGCGGGGTCACGTTCAGCCAACTCACCCAGCGGCGCACCGGAGCGGACCTTCAGCGCGATGGCCGCGCTGCGCAGGCCCGGGGTCTCGCTATCGAGCAGGGCATCGAGTTCTGAACTGATTGCAAAGACCGCTTCTCTAGGAAGGTCCAGCAAGAGTGGCGCAATCGCCTCGGCCGTCATGGCTGGGTCGAACCGCGAGTCCTTGGCAACCTGCATCAGCAGCTTGCCCTGCATCTGGGCCGTCTCCGCAAGGCCTGCGAGCAACTCTTGCCGCATCTCAACAGGTAGATCGGGGCGGACAACCGCCGCCCGGGCGATCACTGACCACTGGGGGTCATTTTTTTTTTCGTCAACTCAGCAAGCTTGTCTTTGTCGGCGTTGTAGAACTCAATAATGCCCGCGGTCGACTCGAAACCCTTGGCCTTGAGTACCTTGATGGTTTGCGCGTGGGCGGTACGGATCGGGCCGTCCATGTCTTGGGTCGTGACGAGGTTGGCCAGTTGTACCGCCTTGGACGAGTCGAGATAAGCACAGGCCATCACCGCTTCGAGGCGGACGCGCATGTCGCGGTCGGTCACCGCTCGGGCGATAAACGACTCGGCATCGGCAGGCTCCATGTCGCCGTACTGCAGGCCGTAGCGGATCGCGCGGATGGCGCCGGCAAGGACCAGTGGCTCTCGGGCGCGGGTGACCTCGTCGATCAGCTTGGTGTCGTAGACGCCGTGGCCCTGTTGGATCCAGAGCGCTTCGAGGGTGAGCAGTTCGTAGTCGTACTCACGGGCACGCGGATCGAGTTGTTCAAAGACCCACTTGTTGGTCGCTGCAACAACCTGGTCCTTGTCCATCGTCTGGAGCATGCGGCGGATACGGTCGCGGAGGTTTGCTTCCTTGGTGGTCTTCATCACCTCGAGCAGTCCCGCGATGTCTAGTTTGGTCAGGTCGGTTTTTTCGACCAGCGGGCGTTCTTTGTGGGTGACGCGATAGATCCGGCCGTGGGTGTGGTCGCGGCGAGGGTCACGCAGATTGAACTGCATGTGGCCGATCAGCGGGTTGACCCAGTCGGCGATGTAAAGCGCGCCGTCCCCACCGATTTCCGAGCAGACGGGTCGGTAGTTACCGTTTTCGCTGGCAAGGATGGGCTGGGGCAGTGACTCGGAGGTGTAGCCCGAGTTCTTGGAGCCGTCGGCTTTGAGCTTGTCCATGTGCGTGCCGAGGAATCCGATGCACTGGCTGTGAACGTAGACGCCTTGCATGTCGTCGGGCCAGTGGGCGGAGTAGATGATGTCCGATCCCGCGGTCGGTCGGCCGCGCTTCACGACTGCCGGGCCCTTCTTCGGTTTTTCGAAGTCGAGGTACGGGCTGATCAGCGAAGAGAAGTTGTATTGCGTGGCGCCGGAGGTATCCATGAGGATGGACTGGCCGTAGGGATCGAAGGTTTGGCCCCATGGGTTGGGGTGGCCGGTGTGGCCGATGGCGATGAGTTTGTGGGTGCGCGGGTCGAAGCGCCAGATGGCGGCGTCGCGGGTGCGCTGCGTGCCGTAGGGTGTTTCGACGTTGGTCTTGGTGAAGACGCCTTCGAGCATGAGGATCCCGCCGTTGGGGTCCCAGACCATGGCGCTGATGGTGTGGTGCGAGTCGGGCATGCCGAAGCCGGAGTACACGATCTCTTTGCGGTCGGCGACGTCGTCGCCATCGGTATCGGTGAGTTTCCACAGGTCGGGCGCTTGACCGACGTAGGCCACGCCGTCAGCATCAATGACGAACCCGGTAGGGATGTTCATGTGCCGGGCGAAGATGGTGGACTTGTCGGCCTTGCCGTCGTTGTCGGTGTCAGCGAGGATGATGAGCTTGCAATCGGTCACCTCGCCGGGGTAGGGGTGGGGGTAGGTCGGTGCGCAGAGGACCCATAGCCGGCCCTGATAGTCAAAGCTCATCGACAGGGGGTTGGCGAGCTCGGGGAACTCACGCTCCGATGCGAAGAGGTTGACCTGGTAGCCGTCGGCGACTTGGAAGGTCTTGAGGTACTCCTCGGGGGCGTCGATCTTGGTGGCATCACCGACGGCACGTGTCGTGTCCTGCTTCGGCAGCTCGACGCCGTCCCACTTGTCGCCGGGGAAGTTGTAGGTGGTTGGCGTCGTTTCCCAGATCGCTTTGCCGGTCGGTGCTTTGGCGAAGAGTTGAGCGAGAGTTGGCTTGTCCATCGCCCATAGCGCGGCCTCACGAGCCTCGGCCATTTTGTCGAGGTGTTCGAGTTCGGGCGGGAAGTTGACGACGCCGAATGGCTTGTGGCGGCGGCCCCAGACATACTCGGTGTTGGTCGCGCGGTAGCGGTGACGCCAGTGGTAGTGCTTGTCGTAGGCAACCTGGCGGAACTCGGCGGTGTTACCCGCGTCGCCTGCGGCATTGCCGTCGTACCAGCCCAGTTGCTTGGCCATTTCGGCAACGGTGAAGAAGCAGCCGTACTCGGTCAGCGCGATGCCGTTGTTGGTCATCGTCGCGGGCTTGGCCTTCTTGTTGCTGTACTCGGCTTGCGTCGGGGTGAACAAG
>JARFRI010000337.1 GCA_029287335.1 Phycisphaera sp.
GGCGACGAGTTCGCGGTGATCTTCTGGGATAAGGGTGAGCCAAGGCATTTAGGCAGCCAGCACCCCGACAGCGTCATCGGCATCGCCAAGCGTTTTCAAAAAGCGATCTGCGAGCACAAGTTCCCCAAGCTCGGCGAAGAGGCGGTGGGCCGGCTCACGGTCAGCGGCGGGCTGGCGGGTTTCCCATGGGACGGCCGAACCCCCAGCGAACTCATCGCACGAGCCGACGCCAACGCGATGCGATCCAAGCAGCAGGGTAAAAACGCGATCTGCTTCGGCCCCGGTGCCGCGCCCAACGGCCGCTGAATCATGTGCAATTCGTAAATGTCCGCGTGTTCGCAGCAGCGCTCGCGGTTCTTGCGATATCATGTCTGACCCCGCCGTGTCCACGGCAACCACGAACAACGTAAATCCCATTCGGAAGGACCCGACCCATGTCGTTCGATTCGACGATCCACGCCAAGGCGATTCAGCTCGCCAAACTCACCTATCAGATCACCGCTGCCGCCGGCTCGGGCCACCCTTCGACCGGTGCTTCGCTGGCGCACCTGGTCAGTGTGCTGATGTACCAGCACATGCGATACGAGCCGACGAATCCGATGCACCCGTCTGCCGACCGTCTGGTGCTGTCCGAGGGCCACGCGGTGCCGGTGATCTATGCCGCGTGCGCCGACCTTGGCGTGCGCTACGGCACGGACAAAGAGAACCTCAAGCCGTTGACGATGGATATCGCCAAGACCCTGCGCGAGATCGACTCGCCGATCGACGGCCACCCCAACCCGATCGAGGGCTTCCCCTTCTTCGACACCGCGACCGGTTCGCTGGGCCAGGGCCTGAGCAGCGCCGCGGGGCTGGCATTGGCCGCACGGCTGGACGGCTTGGACAAGCGCGTGTTCTGCATCATCGGCGACGGCGAATCCCGCGAGGGGCAAATCTGGGAAGCGATCGACTTCCTCAAGGACCACGACCTCAAGGCCGTGTGCCCGATCTTCAACTGCAACGCCTTTGCACAGACCCAAGAAGTCAGCCCGCAGCAGAGCTGGCAGACGACCGCGAAAAAGCTTGAGGCCGCTGGTTTCGATGCGGTCGTGATCGATGGGCACAAGGGAAGTGACATCGCCGAGGCATTGGCCAAGCACGCCAAGGCGATCAACCCGGACGCCAAGCCGGTCGCGATCGTCGCCAAGACGGTCAAGGGCTGGGGCGCCGCTTCACAACAAGGCAACGGCCACCACGGCACCGCAGTCAAAGGCGAGGCGCTGACGGGCGTGCTCAAAGAACTCGACGCGACCGAAGTCAAGCTCGGTGCGATCTCGGACACGACGTTGAAGATCGCGATGATGTCGCCTCGCCCCACGCGCGACAAATCCGAGCCCGCCAAGCCGCTGCCCTTTGAAGACGCGATGAAGGCCTTTGGTCAGGAAAAGGCGTTGGCCTCAGGCAAGTTCGCCACGCGCAAGGCCTACGGCGTCGCGCTGCGAGCCATCGGCCACGCTTATCCCAACGTCGTCGCACTCGACGCGGACGTCAACAACTCCACCTTCTCCGGCCAGTTCGTCCACGATGAAAAGCTCGGCGAGCGCTTCTTCGAGTGCCGAATCGCCGAGCAGAACATGTTCTCTGTCGCAGCGGGTTTAGCGGCAGGGGGCAAGACGCCTTTCTGCTCGACGTTCGCCAAGTTCGTGACGCGCGGCTATGACCAGATCGAGATGGCCATCAACTCCGGCTGCCAGCTTAAGATCGCCGGCAGCCACGCGGGCATCACCCTCGGTGCTGACGGCCCGTCACAGATGGCGCTGCCCGACGTCGCGTGGTTCTCGTCCTTCGCGACGATGACTCACAACGCCACGGGCAAGCCCGGCTTCTACGTGCTCACCCCGTCGGATGCCTACTCGGCCTACGCCCTGACCTGCGCCGCGGCCGAGCACGACGGCAGCGTCTACCTCCGCACCCTCCGACCCGAGACCGAGTTCCTCTACAGCCCCGAGGAAGAGTTCAAGCTCGGCGGGCATAACGTGCTGATGGAAGGCAGCGATATCCTCATCATCGCCAGCGGTTACATGGTCCACGAGGTCAACAAGGCACTCGAGGCGCTCGACGAGCACCACATCGAGCCGACGATCGTCGATCTGTACTCGCTGCCCTATGACGAAGACGCGATTCTTGATCTGGCCAACGAATGCAACGGCCTGGTCCTCACGGTCGAAGACAACTACGGCAACGGCATCGGCGCCCACATCGCCTCCACCGTCGCACGCAGCGGCGACGGCTTCACCGTCGAGCAGATGTTCGTTAACAAGGTCCCCAAGTCCGGCAAGAGCGAAGCGGACCTGTTGAAGTACTGCGGCCTCAGCGCCGACGATATCGCGAAGAAAGCCATCATGATGATGGATGCGATGCCGGTGTAAAGCCGCTTGCGGCTGAGCGCTCGTTTGAATCGATACGCTAAAATCACGCCATGCCTATCCTCGCCGCTTTCAGCTTTACTGACCTGATGTCCCGCGGCGGCGTGGTCATGTGGCCGTTGCTGGCGCTGAGTATTATCGCGGTCACGCTCATCTTCGAACGCACCTGGTTCTTTCTGAGCACCAACGGCTCGGCACGGCGCGAGCGCATCCACCAGCTCAGCAAACAGTTGCGGGCAGGCAAGTTTGATGATGCTAAGCCGCAAGCGGCTCGCGACCGCAGTGTTTATGGCAACGCGGTGAGCCAGCTCTTAGAAGAATCGCCGACCGAGTCCGCCGCCGTCGACGCGATCGAAGCACAGCGCACCAAGCTCGAGCGATTCCTCCCGATGCTCTCAACGATCATTACCGCTGCGCCGATGCTCGGGATCCTCGGCACGGTCATCGGCATCATCGGTGCGTTTAACGAACTCTCCGGCAACCGGGCCGACCTGGACCTTAGCGATCTGGGCGGCGACATTGGCCAGGCCCTGATCACCACTGCGGCGGGCATCACCGTCGCGCTGCTGACGCTCTTGCCCTACAACCTCTTCCGCGCTCAGGCCGACCGCTCGCTGTCGCGATTGGAGTCGCTTGTCGCGGCGGGTTTGTCCAAGCCAGCCAACGAGCCTGCTGACGGATAAG
>JARFRI010000341.1 GCA_029287335.1 Phycisphaera sp.
TTGTTACAGAGATCCGCCAGTTCGAGGAGGATGTGCGAGCTGATGAGGATCGTCTTGCCCATGCGGTGCAGTTCTTTGAGCAGCTCGCGCATCTCGATCCGTGCCCGCGGGTCCAGGCCCGACGCCGGCTCATCCATCAGCTGCACCTTCGGGTCGTGCAGGAGCACACGCGCGACGGACAAGCGCTGCTGCATCCCGCGCGATAGTGAGTTCACATCGGCCTCGGCCTAGTGCGTCACGTCCGGTCGCGCCAGCACATCATCCATCACACACTTGCGCTGCTGGCCGTTGATGTCGTAAGCCGATGCGAAGAACTCGAGCTATTCCTGGACGACCATGTCTTCGTAGGAACCGAAGAAGTCGGGCACGTAGCCGATGATGGATCGCACCTGTCGTGCGTTGACCGGGCCGACGGATAGGCCGTCGATGCGTGCCTCGCCCCAGGTGGGTTTAAGGAGTGTCGAGAGGATCTTGATGGTGGTCGTTTTGCCCGCGCCGTTGGGCCCGATGAAGCCGAAGGCATCACCCTGCTCGATCTCGAGGTTGAGGTTGGATAGCGCGATGAGTTCGCCGTAGCGCTTGGTCAGGTTAATGGTTTGAATCATGGCCATGTGTTGAAGCCGTTGGCCTTTAGCCGTTAGCCCATAGTCAGAAAAATCAGGGCCGTATTGCTTCGGGCTAAAAGCTAACGGCTAACAGCTAAAGGCTTTCCTACAAATCATAAATCCAACGGACGACGGTCCACCCCTGGCTGGGGATCGTTTTGCCATCGACGGTCAGGGGCACGGGGCTGGGGCTTTCGCGGAGGTGGCCGATGAGGATGATGCGTCGGCCGGTGATCAGGTGGGTCAGGTCCAGATCGCGGACAAGCGATCGGCTGTAGATGTCCATGCCGAACATCCCGTTTTTCACTTCGTAATCCGGCGGGGGTAGCGCGCCAAAGAACGTGATCAGCGGGATATCGCGGTCAATGTTTGAATTGTTGCCCGATCCGCCGCTGAAGCCGCGGTCGGCCATGGCTGCACCAAGGTATCCCTCGTTTCGCCAAAAGCGTTGCTTGCTATCCAGGCGTGGCCGGACCCATAACGGGCTGTAGGCGCTACGTGCGTTGGGCAGGGCAAGGGGTGTGCCGGGGGCCCAGATGGACTGCTTGGTTGTTGGGTCTTTGTACTCGTAAACAATCGGCCGGTTCTGCGCGCGGGTCGCGCCGGGGGTCGCGGGCATCTGCGCGCCACCGGGGCAGTAGATGATGCGGACATCACGCAGCTCACCGGGCAAGTCGTGCGTGATGGTGCCGACGGGCAGGTCGTTGTTGATGCGAAGCGAGGCTTGGGGCATCGACCAGGGCTTGGCTAAGCCCTCCTGCTGCCCGGATATCTGTCCCAGGAAATCGATCTTGAGCGACTTGGTCGTCGAGCGCATCGGCACGGGCAGTTCGCTGGGCTGGGCCGCGTCGAACACGTACGACCGCTTGTCGGGGTAGCCCGGCGAGTCGGGCATGAGGTCGTTGCCCGGGCTGGCCAGCAGGTTGATCACCTCCATGCGTGCCAGGCCATCTTTTTGCGAGCCGACCTGCACATCAGACGTCGCAAACGTCGGGATCAACAACGACTGCCAGGACCGGGCATGCACGCGGTTGGTGTTGCCATCGATGTCCAGCACGGTGAAGTGAGAGACGGACGTCGTCGCCGGCCGCATCACCCACGCCCCGCCCCACGCCACCATCGAGAACAGCGCGACGATACAGACAAAGAGCATCCAGCTATGGCGTTGCCAGCCCTTGGCCTTAAGCAGGTTCGGGAAGGTCAGCGCCGTGAGGATGATGTAGATCACAAAGAGGACAAAGGCCAGGCCGATCGCCGCGCCGGTCTGGCCCTCACGCGCGACGCGCTGGCTCATCCAGTTGCCCAGTTCGATCTGGCCGGTCGCGTCCTTGGCTTCCCAGTATTGGCCCCGGGTCTGGGGGCTGTCGAACTCGCTGTTGGGGATGAGCTCGCCGGTCTTGCTGGCCCGCCAGTTGAAGATGCGGGCCCACACCCGGTGCAGGCGGAACGCATCGATGGACTTGAGCACATCAGGGTTGCTCAGATCGATGCCAACGAGCGTGACCTGGCCAAAGCCGAATCGCCTGCCCACGATCAGCGGCTTCAAATCGGGCTGCGGTGGGTTGGCACCTGGCGCGATGTCCGCAGGACGCGTTGAGAGATCGACATCGGCCAGCGAGGTGTAGCCCGGCGCGTTGCTCAGATCAAACCAATTCAGTGCCACCGGGTCGGTGCTGCGCAGCACGCCGAACACAGAGATCGGCGGACGCGCACGGGCCTGATTGATCGCGTCGGCCTTGATCGGGTCGAGCAGGTCGGCCAAGCCTGAGTCCGCGCCGGTCCACTGCTGGCCAGCGTAAGGCAGGACGATCACTAAATGCCCGCCGCGGTACACCCACTCGCGCAGCGCCCGCTTACTGCTGTCACTCATGCGATTGTCTGTCGGCTCACCGCCCTCGCCGGGCATCCACACCAGCGACGACAAACTATCCAACCCGTACCAACGGTCCGGCAGAGTTTCCAGCGTCAGCCCTCGCACCAGCCGCAGCTCTTCGTGGTGCGTCGACCAGCGCATCCAAGGCGTCATGCCCATGCCCTTGAACCCGCAGAACCCAATCAGGTTGACCGAGGGGTCGGCCACCGCGCTGTCGCTGAGCTGAAGCTCGACCTGATTGAGTAGTTCGCCGCTCTTCACCTCGACGGCCTGAAAGACCCACGTCTGGCCGGGGCGAGTCGACATCGGCGGGGTCGCGTAAAGCCAGACGCCCTGGGGTCGAAGCGGCTGGAGCGTGATGTTGGAGCGCTGGGCGATGAGTTCGTCGCCGTCCTCATCCGTGAGCAGCCAGCGGCAGTGGACCTCGACGTTTTCAGCACCAGAATTGGTCAGGTCCACCCGCACAGGCGTCCAGACCCCGCGCTGGACAATGCCGCCCAGGCCAAGGAAGTCACGCTGGATATCGATCTGAACGCCGGCCTGCTGGGCCATCGCAGGTTGCCCGATCAGTAACGCGCAGGCGCACAGCAGGACAAACAGGACTCGTGCGGCGACATTGCTCGTGGGATAGCCCGGCATCGGCCAGATTCTAGCGGCGATGAGCCGTGAGGGCGCGTGCGCGAAAGCAGATCAGGCCCGATAAGGCGTGCCGAGCAAGGCTGTCAACGCGCACCGGTCAGCGGCCGATACCGATCACATGCCGACCGAAACGAAGCTGCTACTGACCTGCCTCGTGATCCTCGCCGCCGGACTTGTGTATGCGGTGCTGCGGGTATCCGGTGCGTGGTACGAGCACCATGTCAGCCGACACGATCTTGTGGCCGAATCAAAGCGCCGCCGATTTGCGTACCTCAAAGCGATCGCCGACCGGGACCGAGAGATGATGGAGGCCCAGGGGGCCGTCATCATAGAGAACGACGAGCCGCAGCTCGCACAAGCGGCGTAATCAGCAAGCCAATAGACCACGCACCAGCGAATTGTCTGCATCCGCTATGCTGTCGGCATGGCTAAGCTCACCCTCACTGGCGGCCGGCTCATCGACCCGGCCAACGGCATCGACCAAGTGACCGACCTCGTCCTAATCGACGGCAAGGTCGACTCCATCGGTAACGTCTCCAGGCCCGATGGGCCAACACTTGATGCGTCGGGCTGCATCGTCGCGCCGGGGCTGATCGACATCCATGTCCACTTCCGTGAGCCGGGCCAGGAAGAAAAAGAAACGATCGCGACCGGCGCTGCGGCTGCCGTCGCGGGTGGGTTCACCAGCATCTGCTGCATGCCCAACACGACGCCGACGCTCGACGATGATTCGATGATCGAGTTCGTCTACAAGCAAGCGGCCAAAGCCAACCTCGCCAACGTGTACCCGGTCGGTGCGGCGACCAAAAATCGCGAGGGAAAAGAGCTGGCCGAGATCGGGCTGATGCACAAGGCCGGCGCGGTAGGCTTCAGCGATGACGGCACACCCGTGGGCTCGGCCAAGGTCATGCACCAGGCGTTGCGCTATATCGCGATGACCGGGCAGGTCTTCATGCAGCACTGCGAAGACCCGGAACTGGGCGGCGGCGCGATGAACGCCGGGCCATTGGCCAGCAAACTCGGCCTGGCAGGTTGGCCCTCGCTGGCTGAAGAACTGATGATCGCTCGCGACATCATGATCGCCGAGTCACTGAACTACTCGGCCCGCTGGCACGCCCAACACATGACCACCGCCGGCGGAGCCTCGCTGCTGCGCGAAGCGCGGGCACGCTACGTCAAGGCGGTCAAGGCCGGTACCGCGCCACGTGATGACTTTGCCGAAACAGGACTGGGGCGCATCACCGGCGAAGTCAGCCCGCACCACTTGCTGCTGACCGAACAAGCCTGCGCCAACTACGACACCCTCGCGAAGATGAACCCGCCACTGCGGCGTCAGAGCGATATCGACGCGCTGCTCGAAGCGGTGGCCGACGGGACGATCTCGATCCTCGCGACCGATCACGCCCCGCACACCCGCGAGCAGAAAGAGCGCGAGTTCGCCCTTGCGCCCTACGGGATCATCGGGCTGGAGTGTGCCTTGTCGCTCTACATCAAGGCACTGATTGAGCCGGGCGTGATCGACTGGCCTAGGCTCATCGCGATGACCAGCACGAACCACGCCCAACTCTGCGGCTTGAAGGGCAAGGGCCAACTGGCCGCCGGCATGGACGCCGATGTCACCGTGATCGACCCCGAGCACGCCTGGACGATCGATGTCAACGACTTTGCGGGCAAGAGCCGCAACTGCCCGTTCGATGGCTGGGACGTGAAGGGCCGAGCGATCGCAACGATCGTGGGCGGGGATATGAAGCTGTGTCTGGATACCGATCGTCTAAGCGGCGTGAACTGCCCAACGGAACCAAATCAGCTTGCCTCGGCATCGTGTAGCTAATCGTTTTGTATTTCTCGTTCAAAGATCAAGTCTACAGCGACGGCCATGCCGTAGCCCGAGATCGCCGGAGCGAAGGCCTGCACAAAGCGCCAACCCTCGCTGGCGTGGAAGTCTATTTCGCGCTGATAGGGCGCGTTTTCCAGCTTGGCCATCAGCCAGCCCTTGCGGATCTTCTCAACTCTTATACGGATCACGTTTTGAATTTGCGCGTTCGGTGCCGTGGT